>JAFZYR010000088.1 GCA_017616165.1 Treponema sp. | reverse complement strand
TTGCCACGCTTCGCTCGCAATGACGAGCTATTCAACACACCAGAACAAATCATTCAGCGTAACACCAAGCGCCTTACAAATCGCAATGCAAAGGTTTATGGACGGGTTGTAATCTCCCTTTTCAATTGCATTGATTGTCTGACGGCTAACGCCTACTGCCTTGGCAAGATCATCTTGCGACAAATCCTTTAAGGCTCGGGCAGATTTAAGCTTTAAGTTTTTCATGCTCTGCCTCCTGACTTATTCTTCAATTTCCTTTGCTTCTGCTTTGTTGTTGATAATCTGCTTTATGATAATGCAGATCATAGTCAGGAAAATAAAAATTCCTACAGAAAGCAAACCAATTTTTTCAGTTTTGTTATCTGCAAGTGCAAACTGAACAATGTAAGTTGCACCAAGCAGAATCATTATTATACACCAGCCCTTATTAAATTTCTGGTCGGCTCCAAAATATGCATCGCTGAATATTGCAAATGCAAGATAAACAAACAGGCAGAAAAGCATTTCTATAATGCCTAAGGTTCCCGGACTAAAAAGCATTACTGCTTTTTCGGTAAAAAGTTCTACAAAGAATTCTGCCAGCTCCCAGGCTACAAAAGCAAAAAAACCTGCTTGATAAGCTCTTCCTCTGGCAGCCACCTGTCTTTCATCATACTTAGGGGTTTTTTTTGTTTTATTAAAAATAAACCAGATAAGTAATGCAAGTAATAATCCAATTCCTAATCCTAATCCCATTGATGTTGTCATAATAAATCTCCTTTGACGGTAAAAATCCGTCTGTTATATTTTGACACAAGACGTGCACTTTCTTATGTCGTTATGTAAAATATATACGACATTTTGTATGTTGTCAAGTATTTTTGACAAAAAGTTTAAAATATTTTTTAGGTTATTTAAAAAAAAGATTCCCGGGTCAAGCCCGGGAATGACATTATTTTTCTTTATTGGGATGAAGTTGTTTGTAAAGGTTTAGAACTTAAGCACCTTAACATCAAAGCAGATGTATGCGCCGCCTGGGATAACGCCGTTTATTCCCTGATCGCCATAGGCAAGAGCCGGTGGAATAATCATTGTGCGGACTTCGCCAAGGGTCATGTCCTGAACCATATAGTCAAAGCCCGGAATCATCTGGCCGGCACCTGTTGTAAAGCTTATCGGGTCGTGGCCCTGTGGATGGAATTCCTGAGAAGCATCAAACAAGGTTCCGTCAATAAGATAGCCGCAGTAGCCTACAGTTACTACCTTGCCCTTACCAACCTTGTCGCCTGTTCCCTTTTCGGTAATCTTATAGTAAACGCCTTCCTTGGATTTTTCACAGCCCTTGGTAATTTCCTTAAACTGTTCCTCAGCCTTTTTCTGTTCGCGCTTAGCGTGCTCTTCCTTAAACTCGGCAATGTTTCTAAGTCCGTTTGCCTTGAGCTTATCAAAGCTTTCCTGTGTTACTACAAAATTTTCTGCATCCTTACCCTGGCGTACAATCTGCAAAGTAATGATGTGGTCACCCTGCTCTACTGCATCTACAACCTCCTGGCCGGTAACAACTTCACCAAAGATTGTGTGCTTATAGTTGAGCCAGTCTGTTGGAACGTGTGTAATAAAGAACTGACTTCCGTTTGTATTTTCACCGCTGTTTGCCATGGCAAGCTTACCAGGCTTATCAAAAATATAATCTTCTACAAATTCGTCTGCAAACTTATAGCCCGGACCGCCTGTTCCGTTGCCTGCAGGATCTCCACCCTGAATCATAAAGTCTGCAATTACACGATGGAAGGTAAGTCCATCATAAAAAGGCTTGCCATTTGTTTCCTTAAGGATTCCTTCTGCAAGTCCTACAAAGTTAGAAACTGTAAGTGGTGTTTCCTTGTAAAACAGGTCCAAAATAATTTCACCCTTTTCTGTTGTAAGAATGGCAAATACACCTTCCTTTCCTTCAAGAGCTTTTGTAGCTTCTGCGCTCATTTTTACTTCCTCTCTTTTTATTGTATTTTCATTTGTGCTTTGTGGTTTTGCTTCAGAAATTACAGTTTCCTGCTTTGGAGCAGAAGTTGTTTTTGTTTCTGAATTTGTTTTTGATTTTTTTGAACTGCAGCAGCAAAGACAGGTTAACGCCATAAGTGCTACGATCAAAGTCCATACTTTTTTCACATATTCCTCCTTTTGATCCCTTCTAGAGCCTCAGGGATTGCATTATTACATCATTTCAACAAACCAGCCGCTTATGGCATCCATTCTGGCTGTCATGGACTCGGTTATTTTTCCGCGTACGCCCGGCATCTTTTTGCTGTCCAGGTCGGCACAAAGATAAACAACCATACCGTCATCACATTCCTGAATGAGCAGATTGATTACAAGGTCCTGCGGCATTATAGCCCTTATGAGTCCTAAGCCCATGTCATCGGTATTTGTAAAAACTGTAAGAAGCTCACTTTCTGACTGGCTGTAATCAAGTCTATAGCGGGTTTCGCCAAAGCTTGCGTCATCCATAAGGCAGTAGTATGTTTTTCCGTCGCAATTTCCGTAATTGCTATCACTTATTGCTGCGGATGATTTTTCATTTTCAATCATGTAGGCTTTTTTATAAAGCTGGGTAACCTTGCGTCTTGTGTTTGAATAATAATCAATTGTTACCATTTTAGAAATTGAACGTGCAATTTCAGAAGCGCGCTGAACGGTTATAGTTTTTGGCAGATAATAAAGTGCTTCGTAAGTATAATAAAAATGCTTTGGCTGCTTTTGAATAAGATTTGATTTTAACTTAGAAGCGTATTGTGATTTTGGGATAAGCTCAAGGTTTACAAACTGGTCCTCGTGGGTAATTACAATTTTGCCATCCCTTATAAGCTGTGAATAAAAACGGTCTCCGACAATGTCTTTAACCTTGCCGGAGGTTTTTGTCTGACCAAACATATTTATACAAACTCCGAGTAAAAGGATTGTTGAAATCAAAATAAATTTACGTCTCAAATTAACTCCTCAAGAGTTTGTACATATTGTCCTAGCGAATTCCCTTGTACAAAACTCTTACCTGCTTATATAAACCATCACCTTCGCTTTTGGTTTCAACATCAGGAATATCATTGAGTGTTGTATGAATAAGGCGGCGCTCAAACGGATTCATTGGTTCAAGCAAAATTGAATTGCGGCGTGAGCGAACCTTGTCTGCTGTTGTATAGGCAAGACGAACAAGTGATTCCTCGCGGCGGATGCGGTAGTTTTCTGTATCCAGGATTACGCGAACCTCTTCGTGTCCAAGGCGTCCTGCATAAATGTTTGCAAGCAACTGGAGTGCATCAAGATTCTTTCCCTTGCGTCCAATAAGGATTGAAGAATAAGAAGAATCCATCTTAATTCCAAGCTTTTTATCTTCGCGGTAAGAAACCTGAACCTTTACGTCATAGCCCATTTTTTCAACAATATTTGTAATAAAGTCTACAAGTTTTTCTTCAAATTCACCCTGTGGCAGTGGATCTGCAACAAGACGTGTGTGCTTTTCTTCTACATCCTTGTCGTCAAAGAATGCGCGGGAAGGCTTTGCATCGTCAAGTGTGTGTACACGAATGCGAACATAGCCCTTCTTAAAAAGTGAGTTTTTCTGTGTTTCAAGAATTTCTACATCAAACTGATCACGTTCAAGACCAAGCTCGTTTGCAGCAAGCTCAATTGCTTCTCTTTCTGTTTTTCCTTCATATTCGTAAGTCATATATTTCTCCTGTATATGTCATCCTCGGGCTTGACCCGGGGATCTTTATTTTTTCTGTTTTGCTTTTGCCTTTGGTGGCAGAGTCTTTTGAACTCTTTCCGGTTGTGCAATTCCTGCTTCTGCGCGTTTTTTTGCCATCATCTTGTTAATAATAAACTGCTGTCCAACCTGAAGAACATTGCTTGTAAGCCAGTACAGCAAAAGTCCAGATGGAGCGCTGTAGAAAATAAAGAAGAACATGAACGGCATACCGTACATCATAAACTTCATAGTCTTTTCGCTCTGTCCGCCAGTTGGATTTGTTTTCTGACTTATCCATGAAGAAAGAATCTGTGTTCCAACATAAATGATCGGTAAGATTCTAAGCTGGTTTCCAAGGAACGGAATATTAAACTTAAAGGTATAAACGCTGTCGCCTTCGGTCAAATCCGGAATCCATTTTGGAATGAACGAAGCTCCGCGGAATTCAAAGTAGTTATTAAACAGGTTGAACATTGCAATGATGATAAGGAACTGGAACAGCATTGGAAGACATCCTGCTGCCGGATTATAGCCTGCTTCCTGATAAAGCTTGCTTGTTTCCTGCTGCATCTTCTGCTGGTCACCTGCATATTTTTTCTGAATTGCCTGAAGCTTAGGCTGCAGCTCCTGCATCTTGATTGAGCTCAAAGACTGTTTCTTTGACAACGGGAACATAAAAATCTTAAGGATAAGTGTAAGAACGATAATACAGATACCCCAGTTAGAAATTACCTTGTGGAGCATTTCGAGACACCACTTAAGGATTGCTTCCAGCCAGCTGAACAAACCGCTTGACTGCATGGCTTCTGTAATTTTGTAGCCGCCGAAATTCCAGGCGTTCTTGTCCGGACTGTTGTAAACCTTAAGGCTCTTGTCTTCGCGAGGTCCAAAGTACATATAGTAAGAATCCTGAATATCCTTTGTACCACCCTTGCGTTCAAACATTGCCTGAGCGTTTGCGTAATCGTCCTTTACAACTACTGCAGAATAAGTAGGTGTTCCAAGTATAGAAGCATCTGTTGGAATAACAAGCTCCATAAAGTACTTACCGGCAATACCACCCCACAGCATTTCCTTTTCATATTTCTTTTCTATGTTTGAAGAAAGAATAACCTTTTTTGTTTTCTTACCGTTGTAGGCAAGGAACTGACGGTTTTCGTAGCGGTTCTGCTTTTGATTAAAGCGAGGTCCAATCTGTGGAGAAGTTCTGAGTGTGTAGGCAGTTCCGTTAAAGTCAATGTCAGAACCGTCGTTTGAGTGAATCAGAATTTCAAGCTTGAACATGTATTCGTTCTGCTTAAAGGTATATCTTTTACCCAGAGTATAAGAACGCTTTTTTCCGCTTGCGTCTTTTATAGTAAGATTTTTCTTAAAAAGAATTGTGTATGTATCTGTTTTTTCGTAAGTAAAGATTTCGTTAATGATGTCGTTTGCGGCTCCGCCCATTGCAAGAGCACAGGTACGGTTGGTTTCTGTAATGCCGTCTGACAGTTCAACAAAGTCGTTTGTTTCCTTGTCGTTGTGACCCAAAAGCTTGTAGCTTAAAATATCGCCGCCCTTTGTTGTAAATACAATCTGGGCAAGTCCGGTATTGATTGTAATTTTTTCTTCAACTGCAGCTTCTTCAACAGCTTCTTCTGCTTCGGCTTCTCCTTCCACCTCGGCAATAAGCTGTTCATCCTGCTCGCTGAACAAGGAACCTGTCTGTGCAGAAGCTTCTTCTGTTACAACCTCTACTGCAGGCTGTGCCTCAACATCCTTATTTTTTGTACCAAAAACCTTTGGAAGTAAAAAATAAGAACCTACTATTACCAGAGTCGAAAGAACAATGGCCCATATGGTGTTTTTATCCATAATGTCTCCTTAAAAAGGTAAAGCTAAAAAATGCTGCCGCATTTTTCTTAACGCTTTGCTATCTATCACCGGCAGCACAGCTGCCTTCCTCAGGCACTGGGTCATACCCACCCTCGTGGAAAGGGTTGCATCTTAATATTCGTCGGATGGCCAGCAAAAGTCCTTTTCCAGGACCGTATTTTTGAATTGCTTCCAATGCATAAGCAGAACAGGTAGGTGTATACCTGCATACCGGCGGAAACAAAGGAGAAATACATTTTTGATAAAAGCGAATTAATAAACAGAAAAACTTAGTTAAAAAAGCTTTTAACCATTTTATCATTATTCTTTTAATAATCCTGCCTTTTGGCACAAACTACGAAATTGTTCACATCGCGAGTGGAACGAATCATTTCCCGGGTATACTAAAAACAACATATCATATCCGGTGTTCAGATGTGATTTAATTAAACGATAGACTTCACGGCTGTATCTTTTTGATAAGTTCCTTTCGACCGCGTTACCGTAGCCGCGAATCAAAGGAAAACCAACCCGGTTCATTTCCTGGTGATTCTGCAGATAAAACAGCTTGGCACCAGGAACACTTATCTTTTTTCCTTCTTTGTACAGTTTTTTAAAATCTGCGGGATTTTTTATACGTTCTTCCCGTTTAAAAAGCCCCGTCTTTGTCAAAACTGTGTCCTTCCCTAAAATTAATACTTCTTGTGTTCGTCAGAAACAGAAAGCTTTGCGCGGCCCTTTGCTCTTCTTCTTGCAAGTACCTTGCGTCCGCCCTTAGTAGCCATGCGGGCACGGAAACCGAATTTTCTATTGCGTTTTACTTTGCTTGGTTGATATGTTCTTTTCATAGAACGCTCCTTTTATATATAAAAAAATAATTTTCAACTAATTCATTTAAAAATAGTACTCAAATATATCATTATTTTTTGGAATTGGTCAACATGCTTTTCATTTACTTTTGATCAGGTCGTCAAATTTGGCCCTGAGCTCCGGAGGAAGCCTTTGAGAGGGATCTTCGTCCTTGGCGCTGTTTTTTTGAGCCTTTGCCCCACCCTGCTGCTCCAGAATTTTTCTGGTTTCTTCTTCGTTGCGGGCCATGCGCTCTTCCATTTCCTTTTGTGCCTTTTCCAGAGCCTGCTCGTAAATGCGTTTTTGATTTTCCTGAGTGCCCTTTAATTTGTAAGCAATGGAAGTAATCTTTAAGTCGGGACTTTCCAGGCGCAGACCTTTTAAAATAAATTTTTCGTAAAACTTTATGTACTGAATCCAGCCGGAGTGATCGGACTCTATTATTAAAACTCCGTTTTTAAGATCCAGCACGCGCGTGTTTGAAGCAAGGCGTTCTCCAAGCGGAAATTTGCTGTCGCTAAGATTGTCGTTGTCCGAGGTTTCGTTAATTGTCTTTATGCGGGATACAACTCTTTTCCAGGCCGACGGAAGCTGACCCTGGCTCGTTTTAGAAAACGAATTGCACAGCTCCATAATCCCATTCATGCTCATTATGTCGTTATCATTCATGCCATTCTCCGTTTTCTATTTTATAGATTTTTGTGGTATCGTGCATATAGTGCTCGTACGGTTCTCCCGGCAAAAAAGTACAGAACAGCTGTTCGTATTCAGGCAGCATGGCAGTAAGCTTTGTTCGCTTGTCGGGGTCCAGCTCCAGAAGAACATCATCCATAAGCAGCACAGGCTTGAGTCCGGTGGCGCGGGTATAGTAAACCGCTTGAGCCACACGAAGTATTAATGAAATAAGGCGGCACTGTCCCGTAGAAGCTGTGGGTACAAAAAGAGCTCCGTCTTTAACAAAGTTAATTTTATCACGATGCGGGCCGGACATTGTTGTTTCTAAAAGTTTATCCTGGTCGCGTCTTGCAAGCAGGTGAGAAATTATATCCTGCGAAGCAGGCGAAAAATTTTTCCAGGAAGGCTCATAGCTTATAGTCACGCCGGCAATACCTGTAATCTGTTCAAAAAGATTTCCAAAAATTTCGTTGAACATAAAGATTGCTTTTTTGCGTTTTTCCTGAACAACAATTCCGTACTGCGCAAGCTGGCTGTCAAAAACATCAAGCATTTCGTACTGCCTGTTTTTTAAAACCTGGTTGCGGCTTTTTAAAACCTTTTTGTAATTGCGTAAATCATCAATGTAGGAGGCGTCATAAAGCGTGAGCGACTGGTCTATAAAAAAGCGGCGGCACTCCGGCTCGCCCGTTGCAAACCTCATATCGTCGTGACAAAAAAGAATGCACGGAATTGTATTGATGAGCTCCTTTCTGTCCTGAATTTTTTTGCTGTCTTTTTCTATGCGCTTTTTTCCGTTTTCAAAAATGACAGAAATTTTACTGGAGGAGTCTTCGGCTTTTTTGTAAAATGCGTTTACACTAAAATCCTTTTGTCCCTGCTTTACAATCTGATTGTCCAGGTGTGTTCTAAAGCTTACACCATAAGAAGTATAATAAAGCGATTCCAGAATATTTGTTTTACCCTGCCCGTTTTGTCCCACAAAAAAAATTTCGCGGTTAGACAGATTGAGCGTGTCATTTTTTAAATTGCGGAAATTATAAAATGTCTGATATAAGAAAGGCATCCTAACCCTTGAGCGGCATAACTACGTGAATGTAATCTGCGGCCGGCTCTGAACGGATGATAACTGCCTTTGTTACGATTCCTTCGTCCTCACGGTTTTCGTCTACATTAAATTCTACAACAACGTTTTCTGTATCGATTACCTTGAGCGGTTCTGTTACGTAAACAAAGTTCATTGCAATTGTAATATTCTGTCCGTCGTAGCGGCATGGAATTTCTTCTTCTGCAGCACCACTATCTGTTTCCGGAGAAATAAGCTTAAGAACACCAGGTGTTACCTTAAACAGAATTCTGAATACTTCCTTATCTGCCATGATTGTTATGCGCTTAAGTGCAGATTCAAGATCACTTTTGTTAACCTGGAATTTTGTTCCAAGATTTTCAGGGATAACCTTTTTGTAGTTAGGGAAGCGGCCGTCAATAAGGCTTGAAGAGAATTCAAAATTTGCAAACTTAATAAAGATTGAATTATCTACTACAGCGATATTAACGTTTCCTTCGTCCGAAAGATTTTTAAGAACACAAGAAAGAATTTTTGTAGGAATATTAGCTGGTGCAAAATCAGGAACATTTGTTGCTGTTTTAGAAATGCAGGAAAGTCTGTTTCCGTTTGTTGCAACCATTGTAATTGTGTCGCCTTCTTTTTCAAAGTAAACACCAGTCATAAAGCTGCGGCTCTTAATATCCTTTACATCCTTGAATACAGCAAAAATTGTGTGGCGGATCATTTCTTTAAATTCCTTTGCAGGAAGCTCAAAGAAAGGAACGTTGTCTGAAGATCCAAGCTCAGGGAACTTGTCGCTGGCCTGACTCTTAAGCTGGAACTTAACACGCTTAGAAATTGGTTTAATTGTTACAGCTATATCTTCTTTTATAAACTCAATATCACCAGAAGGAAGAGATGAAATTATACTCATGAACTTATCACAGTAAATTGTTGTTCTTCCTTCTTCCTGAATATCTACCGGAATTGTTGTTGTAAACTTTACAGTAGAATCTGTGGCTTTTATAGTAAGAGAATTATTTTCTGCTATTATAAGAATATTAGAAAGAATTGTTACTGGACTTTTGTTTGTAATGATTTCCTGTGCAATTGCAATTTCCTTAATCATTGCATCTCTGTCAAAAGTAAACTTCATTTTTTATCTCCTGTTTGCTATTTTTTATTATATATTAAATTTATAAATTTAGTAGTAGTAATAATAAGGTGTGTTAATTCTGTGTATAAGCAACTTATTTCTTTGTATTATAAAGACTTACAAAGTTTATAAGTGCCTGTTTTTAACTCACAAATTATCCACTTATCCACATTTTTATAAACATAATCTATCTTATCCACAATTATACAACAACTTTTCAACAATTTAAATAAAAATCTATTTCTTATATTCCTTTATCTCTCTTATAAGGATATTTATCTTAGATTCCAGGGTTGAATCAATTTTTATGCTTTCTGCAATTTTATCGTAAGCGTGCATTATTGTTGAATGATCCTTTCCGCCAAATTCATTTCCAAGCTCTGAATAAGAAATTTCTGTAAGCTCACGCGAAATGTAAATTGCAATCTGACGTGGAATTACAAATTTCTTATCACGCTTTTTACTCTTTAAGTCAGAAATAGAAATCTGGTAGTTGTCTGCAATTACCTTTTGAATTATATCAAGCGAAACATTCTGAACAGTGTTGTTATTCAAAATATCCTTAAGCTGGTTTTTTGCCATTTCCAAAGTAGGCTTTTGTTCAATGATATCTGCATAAGCCAGAATCTGTTTAAGTGCTGATTCAAGCTCGCGAACGTTTGTCTCAACATTTTTTGCAATGTAATCAATAATTTCCGGATCAAGAGACTTGTTCATAAGCTCAAGCTTTTTTCTAAGAATGGCAACGCGGGTTTCGTAATTTGGAATTGTAATATCAATACAAATTCCGTTGGAAAGTCTACTTACCAGACGGTCTGTCATGTTTTTAATTTCTTTGATAGGACGGTCACAGGTAAATACCATCTGTGCCTGTTTTTCGTGCAGGGCATTAAAGGTATAAAAAAGTGCTTCCTGTACACCACTCTTATTCGAAAGAAAGTGAATATCATCCAAAAGCAGAACATCAAGATTGCGGAATTTATTATTAAACTGATTTGTTTTTTTAGAAGCCAGAGAGCCTGTAAATTCATTTGTAAAGCTTTCTGCAGAGCCGTAATAAATCTTTAATTTTTCTCCGCCATGTGTGTAGATGTAATTTCCAATAGCCTGCATAAGGTGAGTTTTACCAAGACCTGAACCACCGTAAATGAGGATTGGATTATATTTTTTTCCAGGATTCTGTGATACAGCAAAAGAAGCCTTGTAAGCAAAGTCGCTGTTTTCGCCAGGAATAAAGGTATCAAAGGTAAAGTTTTCCTGCAGTAAAGGATGCTTTTTTGGAGCTTCCGGTTTTTCAGAAGGAGGATTTTCAAGAGAAAATTCTGCAGCTCCTGAGCTTGTTTTTGTCTCTTTATTTGCAGGTATTTTTGCTGCTGCAGCTTCTTTTTTATCCTGATTTTCTGTATTTACAATGCAGTTAATTTTGATTTTCTGACCGACAGTTTCCTGGAGTTTTTTTTCAACAATAGAAAAATAACCCTTGCTGGTCATCATTTTTTGCATAAATGCAGAGGGAACAGAGACAGTGATGCTGTCAATTGTATCTTTTACAAAGGTCATGTTAAACCAGAGTGTAAAATCGTCTTCGCTGTTTTTTGATTTATATTCTTCCTTGAGTTCCTTCATGGCAAACTCAAATGCGTCTCTGTAATACTCTTTTTCCATAGCATTATTATCATCTAGTTATTGAAATTCTTCAAGTGGAATTTATTGAAACAATTGCATAATTCAGTTAAAATTAAGTATTAAAATCAATGTAAAGGAAACAAAAATGTCAGCTGATTACGGTGCAAGTAACATACAGGTTTTGAAGGGACTTGAAGCTGTCCGCAAACGACCTGGTATGTATATCGGTTCTACAGGTCCACGTGGACTTCATCATCTTGTTTATGAAACAGTAGATAACTCAATTGATGAGGCCATGGCAGGCTTTTGTGATACTATTACAGTTGCACTTGAACGTGATGACATTGTACGCGTTGTAGATAACGGACGTGGTATTCCTGTTGATATTCACCCTACAGAAAAAATCTCTGCACTTGAACTGGTTTTGACTCGTCTTCATGCCGGCGGTAAATTTGATAAGGGTTCTTATAAGGTTTCCGGTGGTTTGCATGGTGTTGGTGTTTCCTGTGTAAACGCTTTGTCAGACTGGCTCGAAGCAACAGTAAGACGCGACGGTCATGTTTACCAGCAGAAGTATGAACGCGGTGTTGCCAAAACAAAGGTAGAAATTATTGGTGACTGCGGTGCAGATGAACACGGAACAACAATCCGCTGGAAGGCTGACAAAACTATTTTTACAGAAACCACAACTTATGATTTTGATGTTCTGCGCGACCGCTTGCGTGAGCTTGCATTTTTGAACAGCGGTGTTGTAATTGTTTTCCGCGATGAACGACTTGAAACTCCAAAAGAAGAAATACTTAAGTTTGAAGGCGGTATCAACGAGTTTGTAAAAGAGCTTGATGAAGGTAAATCCGTTGTTCCTGCCGAACCAATTTATATCTGCGAAGAGCGCGATGATGTAGTTACAGAAATTGCAATGCACTACAACTCGTCTTATTCAGAAAACGTTCACACTTTTGTAAACGACATCAATACACGCGACGGTGGTACTCACCTCGAAGGCTTCCGCAGTGCAGTTCGTTTTGTATTGAACAAGTTTTTTGAAAACAACGAAAAGCTCAAGAAAAATCTGGACAAGGATGAAAAGCTTACCTACGAAGATTTGAGCAGCGGTTTGACTGCAGTAATTTCCATGAAGGTTCCTGAGCCTGAATTTGAAGGACAGACAAAGGAAAAGCTTGGAAATACAGAGGTCCGCACAATCGTAGATCAGATTGTTAAGGAAAAGCTTACAGTATATTTTGAACAGAATCCTCAGGTGCTTGAAGCAATCCTCAAAAAGGCAATTGACGAAGCCAAGGCACGTATTGCAGCCCGCAAGGCAAAGGACAATATGCGCAAAAAGACAATGAGCGACGGCTTTGGTCTTCCAGAAAAATTGTCTGACTGTTCAATGAAAAACCCGGAGCTTTGCGAAGT
>JAFZYR010000087.1 GCA_017616165.1 Treponema sp. | reverse complement strand
TCGTCTTTGAGTATTGCAGCCAACTCATTTACCTCTTTTACAGTCAAGTTAACCAACTCTTCTGCAAACTTTTTCAAATCTGCCATTTTAAATCTATTTTTAAAAAATGTTTACAAATAATTTTATTTCTCTGATAATGTTTTTAAGATACCTGTCAAGTTCTGACCGCTCGATTGAAGAGCAGAAACAACGTTTTTGGCAGGTGATTGCAACAGTGCGATAACATCGGCAATAAGTTCGTTCTTCGACTTGATGTGAATCAAAGCCTCGAGCTGGTTGTCGCCAATGTAGAACGACTCTTCAACGTATGCGCCCTTAAGAATAGGTTTGTCACCTTTTGCACGGAACTCCTTGATCAGTTTACCCGGCACATTGCCGACTTCGGTAAACATAATCGAAGTTGAGCCCTTAAGTTCGCCAAACAGTTCCGAAAAGTCGGTGCCTGTTTTTTCCATAGCTTTTTTAAGCAGGGTATTCTTGACAACCACGAGCTCAATGTCCTTCTCGAAGCATTTTCTTCTCAACAGACTTGTCTGCTCTGCGTTCAGATCAGAAATGTCAGTCAAGTAGAAATGGTTAGCCTCTTTCAGACGAGCGGCCAGATTGTCAATAATAACAGCCTTATCTTCGCGCCTCATAACTCTAATTTTTTACTCTACTGATTTAACATCAACTGGAATACCAGGGCTCATTGTGCTCGATAAGCTGATACTCTTAACGTAAGTACCCTTTGCTGTCGAAGGTTTCAGCTTGATGATGGTGCTGATAATCTCCTTTGCGTTCTCCTCGATTTGCTCGGGAGTGAAAGAAACCTTACCAATACCAGCGTGGATAATACCGAACTTGTCAACTTTAAAGTCGATTTTACCTTGCTTTACTTCTTTAACAGCAGAACCAATTTCCATGGTAACCGTACCACTTTTCGGGTTAGGCATCAAACCACGGGGACCCAGCACACGACCGAGGGCGCCGACTTTTGCCATGATTGAAGGCATTGTGATGATGACGTCAACGTCAGTCCAACCGCCTTTAATCTTCTCAATGTACTCATCAAGACCTACATAGTCAGCACCAGCGGCCTTTGCCTCAGCCTCCTTGTCAGGAGTACAAAGTACCAAGACTCTGGTTTGTTTACCTGTACCGTGAGGTAAAGAAACGACACCACGAACCATTTGATTTGCCTTGCGGGGATCGACACCTAAACGCATGTCGATGTCCACAGACGCATCAAACTTAGTGGTAGTAACCTCTTTTACCAAATGCGCAGCTTCAGACAAAGTGTAAACCTTTAACGGTTCAATCTTGTCTGCCACTAATTTTCTGTTCTTTGTTAGCTTTGCCATTTTTACACGAGGTGTTTAATTAATTATTAACCTGGGAACTCTCCAGTAACTGTGACTCCCATACTGCGTGCCGTACCAGCAACCAGACGCATTGCCGACTCAACCGTGAAAGCGTTCAGGTCGGGCATTTTGTCCTCAGCAATTTCTTTAACTTGTGCCCAAGTCAAAGAAGCCACCTTTTTACGGTTAGGCTCTGCAGAACCGCTCTTAACTTTAGCGGCCTCCAGAATCTGTACAGCAACGGGCGGACGTTTAACAATAAAGTCAAACGACTTGTCGGAATAAACAGTGATGACAACTGGAAGCACTTTACCAGCGCTGTTTTGAGTCCGGGCATTAAATTGCTTGCAAAAATCCATAATGTTCACGCCCTTAGAACCTAAGGCCGGGCCCACCGGAGGTGAAGGGTTGGCTGCCCCTCCCTTGATTTGCAGCTTAATCATTCCTGTAACTTCTTTTGCCATAACAAGTTTTTTACTCTTT
>JAFZYR010000048.1 GCA_017616165.1 Treponema sp. | reverse complement strand
CTGGGCTAAATCACAGGAGTAGAAAATGATGCTTCCAAAACCAACTGGTGAATTTGCTGTCGGCACCTTTACCTACACAATTAAAGACCACAGAAAAGAGGTTCTGCCTGCCGGTGGAATGCGTAGTATTGCTGCCAGGGTTTACTATCCGGTGCTCAAGGAAAGTGTTGCGGGGCTTGCAAAGGCACAGGCGCTTTCGGAAAACATGATAGCCGGTTTTAAAAAATCCTTTCATTTTGCTCCCGACTTTTCCAAAAATCCTCAGGACAATATTTCTGAATGCTACCCAAATGCTCCACGAATCCAGGGACAAAAATTTCCGCTGATCATGTTCAATCACGGTTATAATTCTTACCGCGAAGGAAATTCTTTTTTGTGCATAGAGCTTGCTTCTCAGGGCTATGTTGTAATTTCGGTAGCGCATTCACTTGAGGCTTTATGCACGGAGTTTGATGACGGAAGCTTTTTGCTTTCTGATAAAAAGAACAGCAAATTATATGAGCCTATGTTCCCGGGACTTATAGCAATGATAAAGCTTACCAAAGCAAAGGGAACAGACGAAGAGCTGGCGCAAAGGTTTGATGAGGCTCAAAGAAAATACTGTCGTTATATGATGGGCCGCCTTCCTGAATGGATAAAGGATAATGAGGCAGCGCTGGACTATGCAAAGAAAAATCTGGCCGACCTGATTGATTTTTCAAAGGGGGTAGGGGCAACCGGACATTCATTTGGCGGAAACACTGCTTATGCTCTCTGCGCAAGAAATCCTGATTTTGTCTGCGGCATAAATATTGATGGTGGTCTTTTTGGCGATTACACAAATGATTTTCAGACCAGACCGTTTATGCAGATAAGCTGCGAAGCAAATGAAAGGGTTGCCTCCCGCGTTTATCTGCGTCACGAAAAACCTGTTTACAAGGTTCTCTTTAAGGGAATGAAGCATATTGGCTTTGCCGATTCTAAATTCAGGATTCCAATGAAATCTGCCGTTGGAAAACTGGACGCAGATGTCATGCACGAAAATCTTTGTAAATGTCATCTCGAATTTTTTGACGCCTTCTTAAAGGGACGCAAAGCAGAACCAGAACTCAACAACAATGAAGCAATAAGTGTTTTTAAATATGAGTGAAACTATTAGACTTATCAGCATCGTAATTCTTTTTGGATTGGCCTTTTTCTGTCTGTTTTTATTCTGTTGAATCCGAGTGCCTCTATTAAAAGTGGTGTGCCGGTTCATCTTTACATTGTTTTTTACACCTGTTTTTGGAAATCAAAGGCAAGGGCGAAATGAAGACTTATTTTGTGAAGTAAGTAGAAGTTTAATTAATATACGACATATCGCCCATTTTTTTGAAGATGCGTTTGCCGTCGTCGGATTCGAACATATAAGAAACGCCGCCGGCAGCTCCGTGCATTTCGCTTTTATTCAGTGAGTCCACGTCCAGCCCTAAAAACATGATATTGAATACGCTTAGCATATCTCCGTGCGAAACGATGATGATGTTCTGTTCGTCGTTCGACATGATTTCATCAAAGAATGGCTTGAGCCTGTTCCATTCGTCGCGGCGGCTTTCACCATCAGAAAACATCTTGTCGTCTATAGTTTTTTCATCACGTTCCAGATTTTCCCGCAGCCATTGAACTGACTTTCCGCAGCATCTGCCAAGATTTCTTTCACGTAATTCTGTGCGAAGCTTTGGTGTAAGGCCCAGCGCTTTACCAACATTTTCTGCCGTTTGTTTTGCGCGAATTAAATCAGAAGAATATAAAACAAAATCTTTTGCGCGGTCGCCAAGTTCTGCCTGCAGTTTTTCGCCGATTCGTTTTGCCTGTTCAATTCCCTTTTCGGTAAGCTCCCAGTCTGTCCAGGAACCAACCATCCCGTTTGTGTGATGAACCGATTGTGTGTGCTGGATTGTGATTATTGTTTTCATAAAATTACCTTTTTTATTCTAGTGAACGTTTATATACAAGAGTATCTTCACCAAGCCGGTCTTTTAGTGTGCGGTCATAGGAGAAACCAAAGTTTTCATAAAGCCCCTGCTGGTCAGTAGAAATATAAATATTTTTATGTCCTTCATTTTTGGCAAGACTACAAATGTGTTCAATCAGTATGCCGATTCTTCGCTTGCCTCTGAATTGCGGGAATGTATATACAAAGCCAATCCATGGCGTAAGGTCGGTGTCCGGAATATCATCCTTTTGGGCATAGGTACAGAAAGAAATCAAATCCTGATTTTCAATGAGAAGAAAGACTTTTGAAGTACTGCCACAAAGCGTATAGAACTCTTTTGTTTCCAGAAGCTCTGCAAGATATTTTGCAGCACGCCAGTCAGCGGATTTAATTTTTGAAAGCCAGTAATTCTGGTCGGATAATTCAGATAGTTGTTTTATTTCCATGTTTTTTTCCCTTTCGGCTTGTATAAAATCACACAGGTAATCCGAAAACAATAAATCTGATTAAATCAACAAGGGTGTGACTTATCATGGCCGAAGCTAAATCTCTTTTGCGTTGTAAAAAAGTAAATGGAAGGCTGAAAAGTACAAGAAGAATCAGGCTTTGGAAAAGTGGATATCCATGCGAAAGGCAGTGTGGAGCAGACATCATAAACCACATCGTGAAAAGCTGAAATTTTGAAGGTGCTTCTTCTTTGAGGGAAAAGAGATAGATAAACAGAGCCATG
>JAFZYR010000086.1 GCA_017616165.1 Treponema sp. | reverse complement strand
TGGGCTGGTGTGAAAATGCTTCGGCAAGTTCCTTCCACTGAGTGATAGTACTGCCTTCTCTCAATTCAGTAAAAATCTGATTTGAACCGTGATACCAGATGCCATTCGGGTTAATTGTTAATTCCATTTTTTCATTCCTTCTTATACGGAAAACTGTAACGTACTGCTATTTTACCCAGCCCATTTCAATGGCGTGGTCAATGTTTTTATCTACCCACTTATAAAGTTCGGGCATAAACTCGCGGACAATGGCCATGCGTTTTTCTACATCTGTTCTGCAGGTATGGCCTTGTACCCAGGTGTGACCTTGAGTTAAAGTATTGTGTAAAAATGGCTGGAGCCGGTCCATACAAGCAGCATATTTAGCATCGTTTGTCTGCATGGCATCAAACTCTTCCCAAAGAGCACGAAGCTCACTACCCTGTTCTTGTGGCAGCTGAGCAAAAAGCTTGTCAGCAGCAGCGGCTTCACGTTCTGCTTTATCCTTATTTCCAATCGGGTCGTAAGCAAAGGTATCGCCTGCATAAATCTCTATCAAATCGTGAACAAGACACATTTTTGCAGCGCGTTCTACATCAACAGGAGCCACGCAATATTCCTTAAAAAGCAAAGTCATAACACCAATGTGCCAGGAATGCTCGGCATCATTTTCGCGGCGACTTCCATCAACAAGCATTGTACGGCGAAGGACGCCTGTCATTTTATCAATTTCAGCTGTAAACTTGAGCTGCTGGTCCAGACGCAGATTATTACTGCAAAGAAAATCATTAATTGCCATTATTCTTCCTTCTTGTTTCAGCCGGACATTTATGGGTTGACGACCCTCCAAAAATTGACGGTAGTTATACCTGTGATTTCCTTTATTTTAACACGTTTTTTCCGATTTCACAAAGAAATATAGTCATTTATGCCAACCATTTCTTCTCTTGAATCAGATTTATCTGCGAAGAAAGAATGAAATCAACTCCACTTGAACAACACCCAAGCCAATGATAGTCTTTAACTATACACAATATCAAAGAGGTTGAGAAAGATTTATGATAGATTCACGTTTTATGAACATCACAACAAAACAATTTCAAATATTATCTGACATAAATCTGGTGTGGGATTTCCTTGTAGAAACTTACGACTGGAAAAATGCGAGTGGACGACCGGCGCCGTTCTTTGAATATGCGCTCACTGCAACCTGGATGGATTCGTCATATTCTTTTTTGGACCGCTTCTGGTTCGATGGCGATAAGGTTGTGGCATTTGCTTATTACGAAGCACCGGTGACAGATATTTATTTTAATGTACGCAAGGGGTATGAATTTCTTGCAGACGAGCTTATTGAATATGCTGTTACCACGATGCCTCATTTTAATGGCGAGCAGCAGTTTGTCTTTTCGGATGGTCAGCAGTTCTTAAAGGATGCAGCGGCAAAGCGTGGCTTCAAACAGGTTTATGAATATGAGGACATGATTTTTGATTTTCAGAACCAACTGAATTACGAGCTTCCGGAAGGTTATCATTTTGTGGACCATAAGGATATTGATATCGTAAAATGTTCAAAGCTCTGCTGGTATGGTTTTGGTCATGGCGAGCGTGGTGAGTTTACAGGCTGGGATAAATACGACGATTCTCTGGAATGGACTCCGGCAAAATCTCATAAGGACGGCTGGGCTTCT
>JAFZYR010000085.1 GCA_017616165.1 Treponema sp. | reverse complement strand
TATTGCTAAGCCTTTACGCAAGTGTTCTGTAGTATATAAAGATTCCATCACAATTCCGGAATTCCTTACAAACCGCTTTAACGATAAGACACACATTCTTTCAATCGTATCGGTTTTCTTTATTGTAGTTTTCTTTACAATCTACACCGCTTCCGGATTCGTTGCCTGTGCAAAGCTTTTCCGCTCAGTATTCGGCCTTAACTGGAACACAGGTCTTTTGATCGGATTCGTAATCATTCTTTCATATACAATCCTCGGTGGTTACCGTGCCGTTTGTACAACAGACTTTATCCAGGGCTCACTCATTTTCGTAGCCTTTGTAATTTCAGGAATCGTAATTGTTGTATCTCTTGGCGGATTTGGTAACGCAACTGACCAGGTACAGAGCTTTACTCAGCGCGCTTTGAACGGCGAGTTTGGTGCCGCAATGCTCAAATCCTTTACAGGAAACCAGAGCTTTAGCGCCATGTCTGCAGTTTCTGCCTTTGCCTGGTGTCTCGGTTACTTTGGTATGCCTCACATTATCATCCGCTTTATGGGCTGCCGTTCAAACAAAGAAATCAAGACTGCCCGCCGCGTTGGTATTGTATGGATGATTATTTCTTACATTGGTGCCGTTTTGATTGGTGCTCTTGGTACAGCTTACCTTTTGAACAAGGGAATCCTTCTTGGTGCAGATCCTTCAGAAGTAGCAACTGCCGGTCTTAAGGTACTTGGAACCGGAACTCAGGAAGCCGTATTCAGCGAAACAATGCTCAAGATGTTCCCGGCCTTTATTGCAGGTCTCTTCCTTTGTGGTATTCTTGCAGCCTCTATGTCTACAGCAGACTCACAGCTTCTTTCTGCCAGCTCTGCCATCGGTCAGGATATTTACAAGGGCCTTATCAAAAAAGACGCCGACGACAAAAAGGTACTCCTGGTAAGCCGTATCTGTGTATTTGTAATTGCAGTTTTGGGCCTCTTGCTTGCCCTTAATCCAGACAGCTCAATCTTTGGCCTTGTATCCTTTGCATGGTCAGGCTTTGGCGGAACCTTTGGTCCTCTTATCATCCTGGCCTTGTACTGGAAAAAGACCACCGCTCCTGGCGCCATTGCCGGTCTTATCTGTGGTGGAATTACAGATGTAGCCTGGCACTATCTCCACGGCGGAATCTTCGACATCTACGAAATCCTCCCTGCATTCATTGTATGTCTCGTTGTAACTGTAGTAGTTTCCCTCTTCACAAAAGTTGATGAAGAAACCGCAGCCAAGTTTGACGAATATAAGAATATGGAAGATTAGTTTTGAGCAATTAGGAGGGGCGCCTGCCCCTCGCTCCAAACAAAAAAAACTCGATGGTTTTCAACCACCGAGTTTTTTTTATTTTACGCTACCCCCTCTAACGGGGGACACCCCCGTATCGCCCCCTAAAATTCTCGTATAGCGCAGGCATAACCTTTCTGGCCAACTCCTCCATCACCACTCTTTTCATCTGGAACCCAGTCCCCGGAGCCAAAAGTAAATCCGTAGGCAATTTTACTGTCGTTAGCAAATTGCGTTGCCGTCCAGTAGTATCTTTCTGTTTCAAACTTGTCGCCGGCACAAAGCTCAATTGCTGCATCTATGTCTGCGCCACTTTCTGTATCTTTCATGCAGGCAAAAATCTGGAATATTTCTGCAATGCTTGGTAAATACCAGCCTGTTGTATATTCACCGTCGCCAACTGTGTAATTCTTTGCAAAATAAAAGGCAGGATATAAATCCTTGGCGCCGGCTCCTGTTGTGTCAGTAACACCGGCAAACTCCCCTATCTGCTCCAGATTGTCACTTCCATTTCTGTCGCCGGAAACAAATTGTAATGCTCTTGCGCTGCCACTTGCCGGACACTGAATTGTTGTAATATTAAGTTCATATGCGTCTGCAAGGTTTGTACACCAGTAAACGCCTGTTTTATTCTGTTTTAATCCAACTCCAAGAGTACGGCTTGCTGTGCTTTCTCCACTGTTCAGGTCAGTTCCCTTGTAAAAGATTACTGCAATGGCAGCGGTCTTCTGTTCTTTTGTAAGTTCAAGATCTTGTGTATAAGGAGTTGCACTTCCATCATTAAAAACAATGTCGCCCACTTCTTTTGCCATGTCCGGCGCTTTTGTTCCCATGTAAGCAGAGGCAGGAGTTCCACCGCCACCTTTGCCACTTCCCCCGCCTGCACTATTTCCGTTCCCATGTGAACAAGCAACCAGCCCAACCAAACATGCAGCAAGTAAAATCAATATCTTTTTCATAGACTACCTCTATTTTGCAATTATACCACACATCCCACTTTTTTCCATATATAAAAAAAGCAGCCTGTTGTGAACAAGCTGCTTTTGGAACAATCTACGCAGTTTTATTCTTTCTGTTAATATCCGTTATTCCCATCAGCAAATTTGGAACATACAGGTCTTCATCAAGTGCATCCCAGTGAATACCAATTCCGCCACCACTTAATTCACAAACATCGCGTTCTTCGGGCTTTGCATTTAAAAGTGTTGGGAAATAAGCAAGAGGCAAAGAAAGCTGTCTACCGTCTATAAGAAGTAACCACAAATTCTCATTATCAAACCAAACCTTCTGTGCTTTGGCATTATTAATGAAAAACCTGTACCCTTTTTCATTAAGAACTGTTGGCATAATATTATTATACCATACATTCCATATTTTTCTATATAAAAAAAGCAGCCTGTTTTAGACAAGCTGCTTTTTGCACGTGGATTGCCACATCACTACGTTCCTCGCAATGACGGGTGTTTTTAGACTCTTTCAGGAGAAACTGCAACTGCAGCTTTCCCCATATAGGCTACGATCTTTGAGCCGTCTTTGAGCTGGTCTACAGGGATGTATGCGCCGTCAATGCGCTTGCCATCTACCTCGAGGTATTCAATGCCCTTGCAGACGTGCTGCGGGTTCTTTACCTCAATGTGCAGGTTCATCTTGCGCCAGCGGCGGTCTACGGTGTAGCCGTCCCAGTCGTGTTTGATACATGGATCAATCAAAAGACCGTCGTACTGTGGTTTAATACCAAGCATGTACTGAGTAATTGCGTAGTAGCTCCAGGTACCGGCACCAGAAAGCCAAGATACACGAGTATTTCCAGGACGCTTACTGAATGTTGAATATGTTGTCTGACCAACTACATATGGCTCGCTCTGGCGGATTTCTGCTTTGTCGTTATAGGCGGCAGGAATAGCAGCCTTGCAGTATTCGAAAGCGCGGTCGCCGTTTCCAAGCATTGTTTCTGCGATGATACCCCAGCCCTGAGTGTGGTTAAAGATACCGGCGTTTTCCTTAATACCTGGGAGGAATACTACAGAACTCATGATATCGCTGCGTGTCTTTACAAATGGAGGTGCACAAAGCATAAGACCGTATGGAGTTGCAAGTTTTTCTTTTACGCTTTCCATACAGATTTTTGCCTGTTCTGCAGTTGCGGCAGATGACATTACAGCCCACACCTGAGTATTAAAGTAAATCTGACCTTCTTCTATAGACTGAGTTCCGTAAACAGTTCCGTCTTCGCCAACAGCCCAGATAAACCATTTTCCGTCCCAGCATTTTTTCTGAATGTTTGCGTCCAGGGTGTCGCGCTGAGCAAGAGCCCAGGCAGCCTCGTCTTTTTTGCCAAGGCGTTCGCTGATGTCTGCATAAGTTGTAAGACCAAGGCGCAGCTGGAAGGCAACGAACAATGATTCACCATGGTATCCCAATTTAAGACAGTCGTTCCAGTCGGCGAGCAAACCGCAAGGAAGTCCGTCTGCACCCATGCGTTCCAGATTGAACTCAAGGGCGCGGCGCAGGTGTCCGTAAACAGTAGCTTCACCACCGTCTGCATAAGGAACAACTTTATTGTAGAAATCAAAGTTTCCGCTTTCGGCAACATAGCAAGGAACTGCATTAAAGAACCATTCACAGTCATCAGAACGGAACTGCTCCGGAGCCGGTGCCTTTTCGTGGCCTGCATTAAAATCCTTGGAAATTACAGGAACAGCACCACCATTCTGGCACTGACCGCTTATCATGCGCACAAGGCGCTCTTCAGCTTCTTCTGTAATTGCAGCAGAAACACCAAGAATATCCTGAACTGAGTCGCGGTAGCCAAGACCATCGCGCTCACCGTTGTAAACAAGACTGGCTGCGCGTGACCACGCAAATGTAATCAAACAGTTATAAAGTCCCCATACATTTACAGTATGGTTGATATCTTCATCCGGGGTAACTGCCTTGTAAGAACCAAGCTTTGCATGCCAGGCGGCAACAAGCTTATCAAATTCTTCATCGGCACGCTTAAAGTTACCAAATTCATTTACGATTTTCTGACCAACAGCGCGGGCATCGCCAATACCAAGCATGAGCATGATTTCTTTAGTTTCGCCAGGCTTGAGCTCAAGGTCACCCTGAACAGTACCGCAGGAGTTATCACCAAAGGCTTCAGAGTTTGTACATGCACCGTCAACTACAACCTTTGGATGCTCGTAGCTGCCGTAAGTTCCAATAAATGCTTCGCGGCTTGTATCAAAACCGGTCATCGGGGTTCCAATAAGGGCAACCCACTCGCTCATGTAAGCGCCGCCAACCTCATAGTCCGGATGCTGAATGTAAAGATTATCCTGAATTGAATAGCGCAACAGGTTATCGCCAACCTTTTCACCCTTTACGATAAACAAAGAGTACTGAAGGTTTACCTGATCCTGGCTTGTATTCCACTGGTTTGTAAATTCACAATAAGAAAAAACGCGGAGCTTGCGGGCCTTGTCGCTGGTATTTGTTACCTTAAGGCGCCAGTATTCAAAGTTCTGTCCGAGCGGAACATAGTACTTTGTTTCACTCTTAATTCCCTTATATTCAGAAGTGATGATTGTATAGGCTGTACCATGGCGGCATTCACTCTTATACTGGTCAAGCGGCTTACCTACAGGCTGCCAGGAAGCAGACCAGAAGTCACCGTCTTCCATATCTCGCAGGTAAAAGTAGCGACCCGGCTGATCCATAGGAATGGAATTAAAGCGCAGTCGCAAAAATCTTCCCTGGGCACCCGATTTATAAAAACCGTATCCACCCGCATTGTTAGTGATTACAGCACCATAAACTGTAGAACCAAGATAATTACTCCAGCTTGTAGGTGTGTCCGGGCGGGTAATTACATACTCAGCCGCATCATCATCAAAATATCCGTATTTCATATAACTTTCCTCTATTATATTATTTAATATAATACATCTATTTTACAGTTAAAAAAACAAGATGTCAAAATAAAAAGCTTGCTGAAAATTGCTATGCCCCTGCCGATTTTTGCATGCGGCATGTTTAAATGTGCGTTCGAAGTTTAAACATGCCCAATCCGAAGCCCAGCGTGTAAACCAGGCATGTTTAAATGAGCATTTAAGTTTTAAACAGGCCAGATCCGAATGTAAATGAGAAAAAAGCACATGTTTAAATAAATGTTTACATTTTAAACATGCCCATTCTGTAAACCAGGATGGAAAACAGCCATGTTTAAATACAGTTTTATCGTTTAAACATGCCTCCACTGTAACCGGAACCAACCGGATACGAGTGAAATAGAAACAGGCAGTATAATGCGAGTGGGTCTGAGAGTTTTTATGTTTACACTCGCATATTTATATATAACCCTATGATTTAATGCGAGTGTAAACAAAGCTTCTCCCATATGCACTCGCATCTTATAGTCCCAGTCCTGTAAAAAATGCGAGTGGAATTCTGATTTTACAAAAAACACTTGCATGTCTTTCGCGCGTCATGGTGCAGACTGCCATTTGGCGTGAAAGAATGCCTGATACGAAAAACATGCCTACCGTTAAATAGAAAAAGCCGGCAGCTTTCTACTAGCCTAAAATCGGAAATCCGTTAAAAAACGAGCCGTCAGGGTCGTTTTAGGATTATCCGAAATTCGGCTCCGAGCGGGATTTATCCCGCGAGTCGTACATAAGATCTAATCCTGCTCTTCAGCGGGAAAGTAAGCTGAAACAGTGAGGCAATATGAATTTTCGTGGTTTAGAAGTTAAGACAAAAAAAAGCCGGCAGCTTTCTACTAGCCTAAAATCAGAAATCCGTTAAAAAACGAGCCGTCAGGGTCGTTTTAGGATTATGACGGTCGCAAGCGACCTTACCGAGTTTGTAAAACAAACTCGCAGAAAATTCGGCTCCGAGCGGGATTTATCCCGCGAGTCGTACATAAGATCTAATCCTGCTCTTCAGCGGGAAAGGCACATCCCGGCAGTAATATGAATATTTAAAAAAAGAAAAAAGCCGGCAGCTTTCTACTTTCCCGCTTGTGAGCAGTATCATCGACGTTAGAGAGCTTGACTTCCGTGTTCGGAATGGGAACGGGTATTACCTCTCCACTATGGCCACCGGCATTTTATTAACTATGCCAAAACGAAGGAATCCGTAAGCCGTACTTAAACGGGCACGAAACCTTTGGAACGGAATTAAGAACTTCGCCTGGAAATTGATCCAGACGGAAATGATAATATGGTCAAGCCTCACGACCTATTAGTAATGCTCGGCTGAACACGTCACCGTGCTTACACCTGCATCCTATCAACCAGATAGTCTCTCTGGGGTCTTCAGGAGGATTAAATCCTCAGGGAAGTCT
>JAFZYR010000084.1 GCA_017616165.1 Treponema sp. | reverse complement strand
TTATAATATTCTATTAAAACAAAAAATTCAGGAAACAAAAATGGAAGAAATCAAAACTGCCGAGGGTGGCTCTCTCATAAAGATTCCAATTGAGGATGAAGTAAAACAGGCTTATATTGACTACTCTATGTCTGTAATTGTGCAGCGTGCTTTGCCTGATGTTCGTGACGGACTTAAGCCTGTACACCGCAGAATCATGTATGCAATGGATACCCTTCATCTTGCAAGCGGCGGTAAGACTAAAAAATGTGCTACCATCGTCGGTGAAGTTTTGGGACACTACCATCCCCATGGCGACGCTTCTGTTTATGATGCATTAGTTCGTCTTGGTCAGGATTTTGCTCAGCGTTATACAACAGTAACTCCTCAGGGAAACTTTGGTACAATTGCCGGTGACCCTCCTGCTGCTTACCGATACACCGAAGCTAAGATGTCTAAGATCACCGAAGAGATGACAAGCGACATCAACAAGAATACTGTAGACATGGTCCGCAACTTTGATGATACCTGCGACGAGCCCGCAGTGCTTCCTTCTAAATTTCCATTCCTGCTTTGTAACGGTACAACCGGTATTGCTGTTGGTATGGCAACAAACATGCCTACCCACAATCTTCGCGAAGTAGCCGATGCAATCTGTGCTTACATTGACAACAAAGATATCAGCATCGAAGAATTGATGCACTATATCAAAGGTCCGGACTTCCCTACCGGCGGAATTATTTACGGTACAAGCGGAATCAAAAAAGCTTATACAACTGGTCGTGGTAAAGTTGTTATCCGTTCTAAGTTTACAATCGAAACAGACAAGCATGGCCGCGAGTCAATCGTATTTACAGAAGTTCCTTATGGAGTAAACACAACAAATATTATCCGCCGCATAAAGGAGCTTGTCCGCGATAAGCAGATTGACGGTGTTACAAATGCCAACGATGAATCTTCTGACCGTTCAGGTATGCGCCTTGTTGTAGATTTGAAAAAAGGAGCAATTACAAAAATTGTTTTGAATCAGCTTTTTGCCAAGACAGACCTGCAGTCTAACTTTGGTGTTATAAATCTTGCGCTTGTTCCACAGGTTAAAGAAGGTGCACCTCGTTATGATGAACCTGGAATGCTTACCCTTCCCCCAACCTATCTTAAGCCGGAGGTTCTTACACTCAAGCAGCTTATCCAGCACTTTGTAAATCATCGTGACGAGGTTATTACCCGCCGCACAATTTATGATTTAAAGGTTGCCAAGCACCGCATGCATATCCTGGAAGCTTTGATTACTGCCATCAACAACATTGATGAAGTTATTCAGATAATCAAGGGTTCTGAAAATACAGAGGATGCAAAGCTCAAGCTTGAAAAGCGCTTTAACTTTGATGATGAGCAGGCACAGGCAATTGTTGATATGCAGCTCAAGCGCCTCACTCACCTGCTTATTGAAGATCTTCAGAAGGAAATAAAAGAGCTTCAGGCTTTGATTGATTACCTGGAAGGACTGCTTGCCGACCACAACAGAATCCTGAACTTGATTAAGGATGAAACCCGCAGTCTTGCAGAAAAGTATGGTGATGACCGCCGCACAGAAATTGTTGCAAACGAAGTTGAACAGATTAATGTTGAAGACATGATTAAAGACGAGGACATGGTTGTAATGATTAGCCGCATGGGTTATATCAAGCGTGTTCCTGTTACTAAGTATAAAAAGCAGGGTCGTGGTGGAACCGGCAGCAACGGTACAAACCTGCTTGATGATGATTATGTAAACCAGCTGTTTATTGGATCTACAAAAGAGCACCTGTTGTTTATTACAAACCTTGGCCGTGCTTACTGGATGAAAATCCATGAAATCCCGGAAAGCGAAAAGGCAAGCCGTGGTGCTCATATTAAGGGATTGCTTCAGGTTGGACCGGACGAAGAAATTACAACTGTAGTTTCTCTTAAGGAATTCTCTGATGATTTGTATCTGTTTATGACTACAGCTCAGGGTGTTGTAAAGAAGGTTCGTTCTACAGAATTTGTTAATGCAAAGACCCGCGGTATTATTGGTATTAAGCTGAACGACGGAGACAAGCTCATAAGTGCAATTGCCACTACTGGTAACAGCGAAGTAATGTTGATAAGCCGCCGTGGAAAGGCTCTGCGAATTACAGAGGATTCAGTTCGTGTTATGGGTCGTGCAAGCTGCGGTATCCGCGGTATGAAGCTCAACGAAGGCGATGAGATTGCAGCCGCTGTAAAGGTTGAAGCTGACGCAAACATGATTCTGCTTACAGAAAAGGGTGTTGGTAAACGCATTTCCTTCGATCTTTATTCTGTACATGGACGTGGAACCGGTGGTCAGAGAATCTTTGGTAACACAGAATCTAAGGGTGAAATTATTGGTGCCCTTAATGTTAAAGACAGCGACGAAGTTGTATGTATGACAAGCCAGGGCAAGACCTTGCGCTTTAAGGCTACCGACATAAAGGAGCAGGGTACAGGAGCTTCCGGTGTAAACGTAGTACGCGTTACCGAACCAGACTTCCTTGTTGGACTTGATAAGGTTCAGCTGGACAAGGATGATGAGTAAGGCCGCTGGCGGCCGGTGATTAATAGCAAACCGTTAAAAAAATTGCGTAAGCAATTTTTAGGTTTACCTTATCAAAAACTTGAAAAGAGTCGTCGTAGGGCGGCTCTTTTTTTATGCCAACA
>JAFZYR010000083.1 GCA_017616165.1 Treponema sp. | reverse complement strand
TATGGTTATTAATCACAATATGAGTGCTATGTTCGCTCAGCGTTCCCAGGGAATTCAGGATCTTAATACCCAGAAGAGCATGGAAAAACTTTCTTCAGGTATGAGAATCAACAGAGCTGGTGATGATGCTTCTGGTCTTGCCGTATCTGAAAAGATGCGTTCACAGATCCGTGGTTTGAACCAGGCTTCTACAAATGCCCAGAACGGTATTTCATTCATTCAGACAACTGAAGGATACCTCCAGGAAACAACTGACATTGTACAGCGCATTCGTGAGCTTGCAGTTCAGTCTTCAAACGGTATCTACTCTGCTGAAGACCGCATGCAGATTCAGGTTGAAGTTTCATCTTTGATCGCTGAAGTTGACCGCATTGCTTCTGCAGCTCAGTTCAACGGTATGAACATGCTTACAGGACGTTTTGCTCGCCCAACAGGTGAAAACGTTGTAACTGGTTCTATGTGGTTCCATATCGGTGCTAACATGGATCAGAGAACTCAGGTTTACATTGGAACAATGTCAGCTATGGCTCTCGGACTCCGCAACATCGGTGATGAATCTATCATGACAATTGCAACTCCAGACGAAGCTAACCGCGCAATCGGTACTTTGGATGAAGCTTTGAAGAAGATCAACAAGCAGCGTGCTGACCTTGGTGCTTACCAGAACCGCCTTGACCTCACAGTTAAGGGACTCGACATTGGTTCTGAAAACCTCCAGGCTTCTGAATCACGCATCCGTGATACAGACATGGCTGAAGAAATGGTTAAGTTCACAACTTCAACTGTTCTTTCTCAGGCTGGAACTGCTATGCTTGCACAGGCAAACCAGAGCAGCCAGAATGTACTCAGCTTGCTCCGCTAGTATGTGTCATCGTCGGGCCTGACCCGGCGATCCTTATAATAAAAAAGGCATCCGCAATCGTCGGATGCCTTTTTTATTATTTAGATTCTGAAACAAGTTCAGAATGACAGTCATTTTTTCCAGAATGACGGGATTTTAGTTCTTAAATGCGGCAATAGCTTCATCCATTGTGTTTGCAAAAGTGAATGATTTAGAGAAGCCGAGCAGCTGGAATACTTCCATTACTTTAGACTGTACGTTAAGGAAAACAAAGTTTCCGCCCTGCAGTCTGATTGCCTTCCAAAGGTTTATGAAAGCACCAATTCCCGTAGAAGAAACATAAGATAGATTAGCACAATCAAAAATTAAAGCCTTGTAATTAAAAGCAATAACCTTTGTTACCTTTGTCTGAAAGAAAGAAGAGTTATATGTGTCTATAAAACCATCAAGGTGTACAACACATGCCGAATCAAATCCGTCAATACCTTCGAGGGTAAGCTGCAAATAATCATTCTTTTCTGTTCCAAAATTAGGAATATTTACTTCTGCCATTTATATATCCTTCTAAATAAAGTTTAATAAAACGTTTATTATATATATTTTATACCTATTTTCAGTATTTGTAAAATGAAAATGTTTAAAAATACTGAAAATTTTTGTACTTATGGATTGCTTCGCTGCGCTCGCAATGCGACGAAGCAATCCACGTAAAACTATCTATATTGCTCCAATTCTACATAACTTGTGTGCAGCAGCTCGTGAGACTTGTGGCCAAGTGGTTCACCAAGGAAATCCTTGTAAATCTGCTGAATTTCAGGGTTGTTATGTGACTGGCGGATTGTACATTTCTCGTCATCTGTGTACAAAGCCTTTGTACGTGCAGCACGAACCTCGTCTGTTACACCGTAAGGCTGTCCACCACCACCGATACATCCACCGCGGCAAGCCATAACTTCGATAAAGTGCCAGGTTGGTTCTTTACCGGCAGCAAGGTCAGCACGGATCTGTTCAACAACTGCGTCAACATTCTTAATTTGATGAACTACAGCAATGCGAACCTTTGTACCGTTAAGGTCAACCTCTGCAGATTTAACGCCGTCCATACCGCGAACTGGCTCATATTCTACAGGGCCAAGCTCCTTTTTATTTGTAACAAAGTATGCAGTGCGGATTGCAGCTTCCATTACACCACCAGTTACACCAAAGATTGTACCGGCACCTGTGTATGAACCAATCAGGCTGTCTGCGCTTTCTTCTGGGAGATTAGCAAAGTCAATTCCGGCTTCGCGGATAAGCATTGCAAGCTCACGAGTTGTAAGTACAATATCATAATCCTGAACACCGCTTGAGCTCATGCTCTTATCACGCTTGCTTTCCCAAAGCTTTGCAGTACATGGCATGATAGAAACATTGTAAATCTGTTCTTTCTTAAGACCATTTTTCTCTGCAAAATATGTCTTTGTGATTGCACCCTGCATAGCCTGTGGAGACTTACAGGTAGAAAGGTGTGGGAGCATATCGTGGAACTTCTTTTCACAGTAGTCAATCCAGCCCGGACAGCAGCTTGTGAACATTGGGAGCTTTCCGCCCTTTGCAACGCGTTCCAAAAGCTC
>JAFZYR010000082.1 GCA_017616165.1 Treponema sp. | reverse complement strand
TGTTTTTTGCAATGTCTGATGATGTTCGAATCATTTTTATTTCTCTTGCAGACCGTCTGGACCGAATGCGAAACATCAACAACATCCGACGCGAGTATCAGAAAGTCATTGCCGAAGCAGCAATTGCAGTCTGGGCCCCGCTTGCAGAACGCATGGGAATGCAAAAGGAAAAAAATGAATTTGAAGATTTGAGCCTCAAGTATACGAATCCCGATGCATACCTTCAGATAAAAAATATTGTAAGTCAGTCATCAGAAGAACAGGCTGAATATCTGGGAAAGGCAACTCAGGCAATTTTAAAAGCAACGCAGAAGGTTGGAATTACAGTTACAATTCAAAGCCGCGCAAAGCACTATTATTCGATTTATCAGAAAATGCGAAAGCGCAACAAGGAAGCAAGTGAATTGTACGACCTGCTTGCACTCAGAATTTTGTGCCAGACTCCCGCTGAATGTTATGCTTTGATTGGAATTGTTCATAGCCTTTGGAAGCCCCTCGACGGACGATTCAAAGATTACATCGCCATGCCAAAATCAAACGGATACCAGTCGCTGCATACAACTGTAATGTGTGGTGGAAAACCGCTTGAAATTCAGATCCGCACAGTAGACATGCACAACATGGCCGAACACGGTATTGCGTCACACTGGCTTTATAAGAAGGGCTCAAACAAGGACCTGGTCGAAGAAGACAAACTTGATATTATGAACAGGCTCCAGGCACTTAAGCAGGCCTCGCTTTCTGATGACAAGAGTTTTTCTGAGCTCAAAGACGAGCTCCTTGGTGACGAGATTTATGTATTCACACCAAAAGGCGATGTTAAAAAACTGCGCGCCGGTGCTACAGCCATAGACTTTGCTTACGCAATTCACTCAGATATTGGTGAAAAAATTGTAGGTGCCAAGGCCGATGGAAAAATCATTCCGTTGAACCGCCCGCTGCAGAACACACAGATTATTGAAATTATCACAAATCCTCAGGCACATCCGACAGAGGCCCAGCTTAAGATTGTAAAGACAACCAAGGCACATCAAAAGATTCACAGCTGGCTCATGGCAAATGATCCGACTTTTAGTGAAAGGGTAAATGCTGCTGCAACAACAGTGACTACAACAAGTGCCGCCTCCGGATCAGAAGCCGCCACGCAGGAACCACAAAAAAAGCGCCGCCCAAAACGAGGCATTCAGCCACAGGTTGTGTCTTACCCCGACAAAAAAGTCCTGGTCCAGGGCGAAAAAAATGTCCTCTACAATATTGCACAATGCTGCCGCCCACACTACCCCGATTTAATCATGGGTTATGTCACCAGAAGCAAGGGTGTTTCAATTCACCGGGCAGATTGCATTATTTATCAGAGAATTCCTAACAAGGATGAACGAAGCGTGCAGGTTGAGTGGGAGAAATAGATTGTCGGGTCAAGCCCGACAATGACACAATACTCGTCATTGCGAGGAGTAAACGAAGTTTACGACGTGGCAATCCACATACAAGAATGCATTCTAATAACTGGATTGCCGCGCTGCACTCGCAATGACAGGATTCGTCTTACTGAGCAGAGCGAACCACACGAAAGCCCAGGTCGTTAGTCCTGCCGTTTGTCCAGCTCCGTCTGCAAACAGAGCAGTCACCGGCTCTTCTGCTCCAGCTGCCGCCGCGGAAGACATGGTGGATGCCCGACCCGGCGCCCGTAGGATCTGTTACATTTCCTGTTGATATTGAATCATACCAGTCATAACACCATTCCCATACATTTCCGCTCATATCATAAATACCCAGGGCATTTGCTGAATTCTGACCTTTTGAACCTACAGCGTGTGTTTTTCTGTCACTGTTATCAGAATACCAGCCTACAGCATCAAGTCCCGAATTTTCTTCGTCAGAATCTGTCTTTCCATCTTCTGTGTCATGTCCTGAGAAAAGGTAATTCCAGTCTGCAGCTGAAGTATTACCTCCCCGTGCTGCAAATTCCCATTCTGCTTCGGTTGGTAAACGGTAACCTTTTTTTGTCAAATCTGCTGTTACAGTTGCAGAAGAAATATTATGATTTGTTGAATCTACAGTAATACCTGAGATAGTGTATACTTTGTCCGCAGCAGTCATTGTTTTTTCAGTAAGTAAATTACAAAAATACACTGCATCATACCAGTTTACCCATTCTACAGGTCTGTAATTCTGTTCTTCACCAGTTGCAGGTGAACCAGTAAAAAGTGAAGGATTTGCAATTATACCGTCTGAATTACCGTTCATAACAGCCTGGTATAATTGCTGAGTTACTTCATATTTACCCATTACATAAGGACTTAAAATAACTGTACGACCTTCTATAAAAACACCTGAGTTCCCTTTTCCAACAATTGTCGCACCATCTGGACCTGTTACATAAACTTCTGCAGTATTGTCATATTCCGTATTGCCTATTTTTATTTTGGCTAGTGCGATGTCGCCGGCTTTGTAAACTTTTCTTCCTCCACCACCAGACGGTGTTACACTAACCTTACAGGAAGTTGCCAATAAAGTCATAGCCGTTAATAATACAAGCCATTTTGTTTTTACCATTTTTTACATCTCCATTTTTGAAAAAGAATTCCTTTGTTCTTATTATATAACAGTTCCTATAAAAATAAACTAAAAAAATAAATAACTGAAAATCTATGTTTTTTGTATTATTTTAAAAATATTTCTATCATACGTTCAACATTTTTTGTTTCCAGAGGGATTTTGCCTGTTTCCATTGTGATGATAAGATTTTTGCCTGGGATGATTCCACATTTGGAGTAATCTGAAAATCTTTGGGTCAGGCTGACAGTATATTCTAAATCATCCATTTTGCCACAGTGTTCCCAGTAAAACTCCTGGCGGGTGCGTTTGTTCAGGCAGAAGAAATCCGGGTAGATTGTCATTCCATTAGAAAGCTGCAAAGGATATTCATAGTGATATGGGATTTTTTTGGAGTTCAAAATATTGGCAATAATGATTTCTGATTTTGAACGGACAGCTTCATCTTTCTGGGTTATGTAGCTTCCATCAGGAGTGTCCTTTTTGCGCTCATAGTTTTTTGCCTGCCACTGGGTTGCATAGGTTTCAGTGTCCAGGAATATGGGCTCCACCAGCTGTTTGCGGGCTGCAGGAAGATTGCTGAAGCTTTGTTCCAGATGTTCAGGATTGTAATGTTTGAAAAATTGATTCATAGTTTTAAGATTTTTCAGGAGCCCCGGGAGTAGTTTTTGATAGTAATCTCGCTGGGCAAGCTTTTTAGCAGTTTCAAGATTCTTTTTGGGGATATATGTGCGCTTTTTGTTCTTTTCTATGTAATACTGATAATTATTGCCCTTTTTCCTGATTCTGAGTCTTTCTTTTGGTGCAGTCTTTATAAAATCCTGCATTCTTTTTGCCAGATTCAAGAATTCTGCCTGTTTTTGTTTTAATTGTTCCATAAATACTCCTTTTACATTATTCTTTTTCCCAATGCACGCGAAGTGCATCCTATACACAGTTTCGCGTGTCTGGTAAACCTCTTTCATGCAACATAAATACGCAATATGCCCCTCTATATCCTGTTCGCGTGCCTTTACGACACCTTGCAAATTACAAAAACATGCTCTTTTCCTTCCAAAACTCTTTTTCGCGTGCCTCGGCATTTTACAACAAGTATTATGAACACGCGAAAAATATCACTGCCATTCTTTCGCGTGTCAGATCAACTAACATGCCTAATCCCTTTACACGCGAAATACAACACAGCCTTTAATCCGCGTGTTTTGCCTGCCTCCAGAATGTTGTCCTTACACGCGATTTTGTATTCTCCTCCTCTTTCGCGTGTCTGAGCCCCTCCCATTTTGATGTTCCTACACGCAGAACTAAACCTAAAGTTCATTTCGCGTGTATCTGAAATTGCCAAGGCGTTTGCCTAAACACGCATTTTGAAACACGATACCTGTTCCGCGTGTCTGCCCTTTCAGCATGGTGATTGCTTTACACGCATACAAGCCACACCCCGCAAATCCGCGTGTAAATAAAAGTTTTATATATATAGTATTAAAAAAAAATGGGACTTCTTACAAAAATTCTGGAAAAAAGTTTAAAAAAAATGCAAAATTTTTATTTTTTTAGAGGAATTTGGCGGAAAAAGAAGGGAAATGGAAACTATGATGATTTTTTATATTGGATTGCAATGAATCGTAACCTACAGTTAATTACAGACATTTTGCTTTTCAAAACTCGCGGGGTTACAATGGCGCGCCCTCCGACAGGCTCAGGGACCGCTACCACAATCCATTTGCACAATGCACGGTGGCATGCCTTGCCCTGAACTGGACAAAACAGCCACACTCGGCGCAGGTCATTTCATTTAATAGTCTGGAACATGCCCCGCAAATAGCAAGCCGCCTCGCCAGTTCAACCTCGCCACAAAAATCAACGACAGGCTCGGCGGCGGCCATTTCTTCCACTAGCTCCGGGGTCATTTCCATTGAGGCAAGTTCTTTTTTTGATTCGCAGACTGGACAGGGGTCTGGCACTTATTTTTTAATCCTCAGCGTTACAACACTTCTTGCAGGCATTTTTACAACAACTTCATTGTCTTTAATTTCTACCTTGCACTTCTTTTCTACAACTTCGTTTGGCTTGTCAAAGGTGTTCATGCTGTTCTTAAGCTTACCGGCAAGAACTACGCCCTCTGCACCACTAACACTCTTAAGACCGTCAAGTTTTACAGTAACAGTTCTGGCCTTATTCAAATCGGCATTGGTCAAAGTTACAGTATAGTCTCCCTTCTTGTGAGAAGCACTTACAGTAACAGCGTCAACCTTGGCGTCGTCAATTCCAACAGTTTCTGTAGAAACAAAGCTTTCAAGATGCATAGCATCCATGTGGCTCTTGTACATGTGGAACACATACCAGGTTGGAGTCTTAATCATCTTGGCACCTTCAGTCAAAACTGGTGACTGAAGAACATTTACAGCCTGAGCAATATTTGCAATGCGTACACGGTCACAGTGATTATTAAAGATATTCAAAGTAATACCTGCAGCCAGAGCATCACGAACAGTATTCTGCTGGTACAGGAATCCAGGGTTAGTTCCCTTTTCTACAGCGTGCCAGGTTCCCCATTCGTCAACAACAAGGGCAACGCGTTTTTCAGGATCGTACTTGTCCATAATCTTACTGTGAGTTTCTACAAGATGCTTCATCCAGCTGGCCTTGCTCAAGCACAGGTACCAGCGCTTGTCATCAAACTCGGCAGCAGGAGTACGGGTTGGCCAGTCAGGTTCAACAGTGTAATAGTGCAAAGACAAGCCATCCATATACTGCGCAGCATTCTTCATCACAACATCAGTCCAGTTAAAGTCACCGGCATTAGGACCACAGGCAATCTTAAAAATCTTATCGGGACCATACTGGCGAACATAAGTCTGGTAGCGGCGGTAAAGGTCAGCATAATATTCAGGGCGCATGTTTCCACCGCAGCCCCAGTTTTCATTACCTACACAAAAAAGCGGAAGCTTCCAAGGCTTTTTGTGGTCGTTAGCCTCGCGAAGTTTACTCATAGGAGACTCGCCGCCAAAGGTGATATATTCAACCCATTCAGACATTTCCTGAACAGTACCGGATCCAACATTGCCGTTTACATAAGGCTTACAGCCAAGGGCCTCGCATAAGCCAAAGAACTCATGGGTACCAAAGCTGTTATCTTCTACAACGCCGCCCCAGTGAGTATTAATCATCTTTTTGCGCTTTTCATAAGGACCAATGCCGTCGCGCCAGTGATATTCATCGGCAAAACATCCGCCCGGCCAGCGAAGATTAGGAATATCAATTTCTTTGAATGCTTCTACAACATCCTTGCGGTAACCGTTGATATTAGGAATCTTAGAATCCTTACCAACCCAAAAACCACCATATATACAGCGTCCAAGATGCTCGCTAAAGTGCCCATAAATATCACGGCTAATCTGTTTTCCGTCGCGATTGCAGTTTACAACAACATAATCCATAAAAAAGTCCTCCAAACCCAGGGATTTTTGCCCCATTAGGTTAAACGATTTACTAAATATATTATAACAGATTATAAAAAAAATGCACGAGAAATTTTTGTATAAATATGGATTTTTTTTGTATAAAGATATAAGTAGGGCGGAGCCCCGCCCTACGCCTCAAAGCAAAGCTTTTCGTCTACCCCACCCAACGGGGGACACCCCCACACACCTTTAGTACACGCGATTTTGCAGTCATCTTGTTTTTCGCGTGTCTTGGCAACTACTTGCAAGCTACATGTACACGCATTTTACCTTCTAAAATCAAATCCGCGTGTCTGGGCGCCAAACATACTGTTTTCATTACACGCGTCATGTATCTCTATTTTCATTTCGCGTGTTTACTCTCCCAGTATTCTGATTTTTTTACACGCGAAATATCAAGATCTTTTCAATTTGCGTGTATTCAGAGCTTTTGTAATATGTTTTCAGGAGTATTGCATTCTTATGTGTGAATTACCACGCTTCGCTCGCAATGACGCGTTTTTTATACCTTGATCTGACTCAATACCTGGCCAATCGGTTCATGAATTACCAGGGTTGCATAATCATCTTTTGAAGTAACTGATTTATTAAGCAGCACAAGATTCTTTCCGTGGAAATAATCAACAAAAGATGCAGCAGGGTAAACTATAAGAGAAGTTCCGCCAATGATTAAGGTGTCTGCAGCAGAAATTGCATTAACCGCGCCTCGGATTACGTTGTCGTCAAGGCCTTCTTCGTAAAGGACAACATCGGGTTTTACAAGTTCGCCGCATTCTGTACAACGGGGTAATTTGTCGGGGGCATTTTCACTTTGGGCAATAAATTTGTCGTCGTAAAATTTACCGCAGCCGGTACAGTAATTTCGCAATGTACTGCCATGAAGCTCATAAACAACCTTGCTGCCTGCTTTCTGATGGAGCCCGTCAATGTTCTGAGTAACAACTGCCTTAAGTTTTCCGGCGGCTTCAAGTTCTGCAAGCTTGTAGTGGGCGGCATTTGGTTCAAAGCCTGTTGGAAGCAGCTTGGCGCGGTAAAAGCGGTAAAATTCAACCGGGTCGTGAAGGTAAAATGAATGACTTATGATTGTTTCCGGAGGATATTTCCACTGCTGGTTGTAAAGGCCATCTACGCTGCGGAAGTCCGGGATTCCTGATTCTGTAGAAACCCCGGCGCCACCGAAGAAGACGATGTTGTGCGATTCGTCGATTATTTTTTGGAGTTGGGAGATTTTTTCGTTCATTTTGTGCCTCCTGAAAAAGAGATTCCCGGGTCAAGCCCGGGAATGACACAGTACTGTCTGTGCCTCCTGGTTGTGGATTGCCACGTCGCTTCGCTCCTCGCAATGACGAAAACTGTGTGTGGCCCGGCAATCTATTTAAGACAAGACCTGTCTAATCTGTCAAACCCATCAGTTAACTTCTTGGCAATTTCTACTAACTTTGGTAAATCACCTTTGCGGCCACCTTCAATGTTCAATGGCATTACAGGATCGTGCAAACTCAAGCGGAGCAGCATCCAGCCTTGAACATCTTCGCCCTTGAATGAAAGGCGTACACCTTCGTAAGACTGAGGCATTTCGTAACCGGCAGCGGCGGCGCGTTTTTTAAACTCATCAAGTACACCCTGACCGTAGGCCTTAAAATCTTCGCCTGCAATCTTAAAGCGGTATTCGCCTTCTTCTACAAGTGGTGGAAGTTTTTCTATAAGGCTGTCGAGCTTTTTACCTGTAGCGGCTGCCTGAGCTAGAGCAATAACAAGCTTTACTGCAAGGAAGGCTCCGTCGTCCAAAAAGTAGTTGTCCTTGAGGGCACCGTGACCACTGGTTTCCATTGCAAGAGGAGCAACAGTTCCGGCAGCATTAAGTTCCTTCTGCTTATTGATTACATTTTTATAACCGCGCATGTAGCACAAGTGCTTAAGACCAAGAACATCCTGTAAGAAGTATGTAAGGCGGTCACTGGTTACGCTGTCGGTGATAATTGTCGAACCAGGATATTCCGGTGCCAGAATTGCTGAAATCATAGCAATAATTGAATCGCGGTTTACTTCGCTGCCATCGCTTAAAACGGCACTCATTCGGTCAACGTCTGTATCAAAAATCAGGCCAAGGTCGGCCTTGTTGTTCAAAACTGCACTGCGAATTGCTTCCATGGCCTGTTTATTTTCGGGGTTTGGAATATGATTAGGGAACATTCCGTCCGGCTCAAGGAACTGGCTTCCTGATGTGTCGGCTCCAAGCGGCTGGAGGATTTTATCTACAAAGAATCCGCTGGCGCCGTTACCGCTATCTACTACAATGTGAAGGCCGGCAAGAGGCTTGTCTCCTTTACCAAGGCCTGCAAGGGCAGCAGCAATTTTGTCTTTAAGATAAGCACCGTAAACTCCAAGTAAATCAAAGGTCGGGATCATTTTTACTGCGGCATTGTTCACTGTGTTTGCAACATAATCTTCCGGCAGTTTTGAAGCAATTTCCAGAATTGCGGTGATATCCTCGTGTTCAAGGCCGCCGTCTGCGTCAAAAAACTTAATTCCGTTACGGTTATATGGAAGATGGCTTGCGGTAATCATTGCAGAGCCGTCGTATTTAGACTGGTCAAAAACAATAGACATGAACATTGCAGGAGTTGTTGCCATGCTGCAGTTTACAACTTTTGCACCTGTGCTGAGCATTCCGGCAATGAGTCCGTCTGCAAGAGCTGGTCCTGAAACCCGGGAATCGCGGCCTACGCCAATGGTCAATTCACCGGCTGATTTTTTTGTTTTTCCGCTGAGCCAGCTTACAAAGGCACAACCGATTTTTGATGCAATTTCGGGGGTGAGGTTTACGTTTTCACCTTCTACGCCTGCAACGGCTACGCCGCGTACGTCACTTCCGTTCTGAAGCTTCATTAAGTCCATATATTTCTCCTAGGTTATATCAAAATAATAATTTATTATATCACAGAATTCCGAAATTGTAATTCATACATGTATAAAAAAAATGCTCCCAGCGGATTATGAAGTGCACCCCAATTATTGGACATTTAATTAGGCTGATTTTAAGGACTGATTCCTAAATTGTAAAGGGGTCAGTCCTTTTAATTTAACCTTGATTCTCTTTTCATTGTACCAAGTAAGATATTCTATCAGTTCTTTTTTAAAATGTTCTACAGATTCAAAATCTTGAAGATATAAAAGTTCTGATTTCAATAATCCAAAGAAATTCTCCATGACCGCATTATCAAGGCAATTTCCTTTTCTTGACATGCTTTGTCTGATACCTTTCTTTTTTAATCTCTGCTGGTAATCATACATCTGATACTGCCATCCTTGATCCGAATGCAATATTAAATTAGTGTCGTCAGGTATTACTGCAAAGGCTTTGTCTAACATATCTGTTGTCTGTGCGTAATTTGGACTTTCCGAAATATTCCAGCTAATTAATGATTCATCATACAAATCAAGAATTGGAGAAAGATACAGTTTTGTTCCAAAAAGATTAAACTGAGTAACATCCGTAACCCATTTTTCGTTAGGTCGATCGGCTTTGAAGTTACGCTGTAAGAGATTTGGAGCGACTTTTCCAACAGTTCCTTTGTAAGAGTTGTACTTGTGAATTCTTACCTTGCAGACAAGATTTTCTTCATGCATAAGTTTTTGTATAACTTTGTGATTGGTCTTTTTACCCTGATTTCTGAACTCTAAAGTCATCCTCCTGTAACCGTAGCGTCCTTTGTTTTCTGCCTGTATTTTATGTAACAGGCATCTTTCTTCCGCATAATAATCATTTTTTTGATGAATATCAGAATAATAAAATGAACTTCTGGGAATACCTGTGAGTTTTGCTAAATCTGAAACATTAAATTCATGCCTTAGTTCTCTGACAGCTGCGATTTTTCTTTCTCTTTCGCTTGCTGCTGTTTCTCTTCTTCCTGAACTAAGGCCAGATATTTTTTTAGGAAGGCATTCTCCATACGAAGAAATGCAAGTTCTTCCTGTTCGGTCCATTCTTCTCTTGGTTTGTTTGGTATTAAGCTTTTTTTCGGCATTTTTGTAAGCCTTCCTCGTTCTCGAAACAGAGCTTCTTTACCACCGGTAATGAATTTCTTTCGCCAGGCACCAATTGTACTTGAATGTGTAATTCCAAAAATCAATGCAGTCTTATAATCAGAAAGATTATGCTCTTGCTGATAGTTTAACACTTTTAGCTTAAATTCGCCGCTAAAATGTTGCGTTGGTTTTGTAAATTTTCCGTATAATTCATATTGCCAAATCCATTGTTTTATTAATGAACCTGTAATACCATATTTTCTTTTAAGCCGTCGCCAACCGATTTTTTCATTACGATGTTCAAGTACTATTTTTAGCTTGATTTCATCTGAATATTTGGACATAAAAAATGAACCTCCTAAAATTGAACTTTATTTGTCCAACTTTAGGGGTGCACTTCA
>JAFZYR010000081.1 GCA_017616165.1 Treponema sp. | reverse complement strand
CAGACTATAGAAAAAGCACTTAAGCAGCTTTGTGATTCTGGAAAAATAAAAAAGCAGGGAAGTGGTAGCGGTACTTTTTATGTACGTGTTTTGTCTACGCACTAAACCCAATCTTGCCTCTTTTTGAGTTTCCTTCTTCCTGCCACTGATTCTTCTTCTCCACCTGCATTTTCTTGAGTTCTTCAAGAATGTATGCCGAGTTAATATCATCCTGATTCATAAATCGTATGCGGCTTGAAAGAGCACCAAAATCGCCCGGAGTAACACTTTCGCTGTCTTCGAGCTCCTCAATTTCTTTGTTCGAAAGATGATAAGCCGGGAAGTATCGTTCCAGCATAGTTTTAATACCATCAAACTTCATTGGCTTGAACTCAACCATAATGTGGAAGCGTCGCTGCATTGCGGGGTCCATGATGTTGCGGAGGTTTGTGGTGCAGATTAAGATGCCAGAAAATTCTTCCATTTGGGTAAGGAATTCGTTTACCGTTGAACGTTCCCAGCTTCTTTGGGCCTGGTTGCGGTTGTAAAAGAAGGTGTCGGCTTCGTCAAATAAAAGAATTGAGTCAGAAGCTTCGGCTTCGGCAAAGGCGTCGCGGATGTTCTGTTCGTTTTCGCCACCCCAGCAGCTTAGGATGTCGCTGGCACGCTTAAGGATAATTTGTTTCCCAAGCTGTTCCGAAATATAGCGGGCAAGCTCTGTTTTACCAGTTCCGCTAAGTCCGTAAAAGAGCATTCTAACTCCGCTTTCGGTTCCCTTTTCCTTTTCTGCAAACTTGGCGGCATTCTGAACCATCTCTATAATCTTGAGCGGGTCCATGCTGGCGTTCAAAACCTTAGGGTCATATTCTGCTTTTACCGTGTCGCGCATTTTTGATTTTCCGTTCAAAAGCAGGGAGTTTTCTTTCATAACAATCTGGACCTTACGGAGCAAAGTTTCTTCTTCCTTGCATTCCATGCCTTCAATTGTTTTTACAATGTTGTCTACGCTCTGGCCGGTGAGCTTGTATTTGTCAAACATCTGAAGAATCTGGTCCTTGGTGTTATCCGAAAGCTCCATTGGCGCAATTTTTGATTTTGCAATTGAGCGAAGTTGGCTTGCCGGCATAGCTTCAAACTTAAGGCTAAAGGTAAAACGGCGGCGGGTAGATTCGTCAATCTGCTGCTGATGGTTTATGATGTAAATAACTTTGTCGCGGTTGTTTTCGAGCATTTTGTTAATGGTGCCCTTTGTTTTTGTTGGAATTGGTCCAAAGAACGAAAAGTCCAGAGTTTTAATGAGGGAGTCTGCTTCATCAACAATCAAAATAGAATCGTTGCGGTCCATAGAAAGAAGGCATACCAGGCGGCCAAGAATAGGGCGACCTTCTGTTTCGGCTTCATTCTTAAAAATAAAAACCTTTTTGCCGGTGTTTTTGCACACTGCTTTTGCAAGCTCTGTCTTTCCGCTGCCAGGCTTTCCGTAAAAAAGAATTGAAACAGGATTATTTCCATTCAACAAATCAGTACAAATTTCAAGCGAATCCTGCTTAATAGAAAAAGAATCAAGATTATAGGCTTTGTCGCAATCAATAGGTTTAAGAAGATCGCTAAAGTAAGGCTCAATGCTTTCGTTTTCAATACATTCATCAAGCGAGCAGTTATAGTCAAGGTCATTATCAATAAAATCAAAGGTTTTAATTTTCTGGTCACTTCGGAGCATTGTAGAAAATTCCTTTGACGAAATACCAAGCATATCGGCATAACAGTTACGAATCTCATTCCCAAAATTATTCTGTATACGATTCAGGTCTCTGTTAAGGTGGAATCGGCACATAAGCAGAATAAGACGGGCTTCATCTTTTGTGAGCTGAACCTGGTCTACAAGGAACTGAGTTTTTGAAATATCAAACACAGCCTTTTCCATATTTTTGGAGAGCTTGAGTTCTGAACAAAGCTTAAAGTCTTCGGAGTTAGAAAAAATTACGGTGTTTATCAACTGTGAAAAAATATTTTCCGAAGATGCATACAAGACTCTGTTAATATCAATCAGAACCTGAGTTATGGTATTGTTATATCTTATTCCGCGGTCAATTTTTCTGTCCTGTTCATAGCAATAAAGAATTTCGCAGTCATCAAAACACATATCTGCAGTTGCAGGTTCCGCAAGAGGCGTTAAACACTTTTGATGTTCCAGTTTTTTTATTTCCAAAGCCAATACATTTTTAAGTCGGTCTGTTTTTTTAAGCTTTTCTGTCTGATCAATAAATGCATTAATTCCTTCATAATAATCAGAAATCATAGAGTTGTTGCTTATGTTTTGAAAAAGCACATAAAGATAATAACAAATAGCATAAGGTTCATCCTTTGTGTAAGTAATAGATGAATCTCCTCTTCTACCAGGATTTCTGAATCTGCGGCCAAGTGTTCTACTCATATATTTTTCTCCTTCAAAAGTTTACGTATATAAATATAGGATCCTCATCTATCATTTTGTGATATTTAGTAAAAAAATTTTGATTTTTTTTGGCATTATTTAAGCAGGATTTTTTTATGAAACAACAAAACCCCTTATATTAAATAAGGAGATTTTTCAGGAAAGTTGACAAATGACAGAAGAACAAAAAAATTTAATTGAACAGTTAAATGTGTATTTTAAGATGAAAGAGGACGAATGCGAAACTCTGCTGCAAAAAAAATATGAAGAAGTCGTGGAGCTTCAAAAAACTCTTCCCGTAAAGATGCAGCCAATTTCAATTATCACTCTTTGTTATAAGCATCTTCATCTATTCGAAAAGTCTATCCCCGACGGCTTCACTAAACGTAAAATTCTTGATATTTGGGTAGACGATCCTTTTTGGGTTGCAGGCATTCCCGTATGCCTTTCCATGTACCGGTTTTTTAACAGAATCTGCAAAACAGATATGAATAATCTTAAGCTGTTCGCAACTGATATTCCCGGCCGGTTAGAAAATGTTTTAAGAATAGACAATGAAATGCGTCTGAGTAAGCTTACAGTAATAAACCCGCCAGATGATTTTGATTTTTAAAGAAACAACAATTTTTCTACAATGCCATTCCTTGGCACTCTAACCAATTATAATAAAACCCATAAAACTCAGATTATGGAGGAACAGCTTATGTTCGAAGTTATTATTGGTTGTACATTTTTGCTTTGGTGTGTGTTTGGCGGCATTCTGGTTAAGGTTGAAGGGTAGGGCGTTCCCGCCCGTTAGCACGGGCGGTCGCTACGTTCCGGGTTCCGCTGCGCTCCAGCCTCCTCAGTCGCCATTCGGCTCCTTGCGGTGGCCACTTCGTGCCCTGCACATCGCTAACGTTTAAATTCTACAGTGCCGTTATTTGACACCTTGATGTTGTATAATCTGGTTTATAGGACTGTAAAAGGGGGCATTTATGTTAACAGCGTTAGGAATAATTCTTTTTATAATAGGTTGCTGCATTTCTTCTTATGAAGACACTTCATACAAGGCAGAACGCCGCGAAGAAGAACGTCACCAAGAACTCATGCAGGCTTTAAGCGAATCCAAAAGAATTAATGAAACTCTTGTAAGAACCAAAAAGGTCCGCAGAAGATTTGTTATGGATGATGATGGATATCTGCTTGGGGAAGAAATTACGGAAGAAGAGATAGAGGATTAAGGTCAAGTCCAAATTCTGGTGTAAATTCCAATCCTAATATAATGATATATGACTAAGCAGCTTCAAGAGCCTGCCTTTGTGCAACGGCTATTGACTGCATTTTTATTTTCACTTCAAGCGTTATTTTTTCTGGTGATTT
>JAFZYR010000036.1 GCA_017616165.1 Treponema sp. | reverse complement strand
GAAAGTAGAAAGCTGCCGGCTTTTTTCTTTTTTAAAATATTCATATTACTGCCGGGATGTGCCTTTCCCGCTGAAGAGCAGGATTAGATCTTATGTACGACTCGCAGGATTAATCCTGCTCGGAGCCAAATTTTCGGAAAATCCTAAAACGACCCTGACGGCTCGTTTTTTAACGGATTTCCGATTTTAGGCTAGTAGAAAGCTGCCGGCTTTTTTCTTTTTAAACATATTCATATTCCTGCCGGGATGTGCCTTTCCCGCTGAAGAGCAGGGTTAGATCTTATGTACGACTCGCAGGATTAATCCCGCTCGGAGCCATTTTCAGGGTAAATCCTAAACAAATGCTGCCCGCATTTGTTTTTAACGGATTTCCTATTGTAGGCTAGTAGAAAGCTGCAATAAGATCCAATATTACTACAAAAAACAAAGAAGAATCATATACTCTGGATTGCCACGCTTCGCTCGCAATGACGAGGTTTATAAAATATATGGGGGCGTTACGGGGGTGTCCCCCGTTGGGTGGGGTAGACGAAAAGCTTTGCTTTGAGGCGTAGGGCGGGGCTCCGCCCTCCTTTTTATTTTTGTAAGAATTCTTTAATCTTAGGAAGCAGCGCGATCGCGGTCTGGCGGCCTTGGTCGTAGACACGTTGGAGTTCGTTGGGGTTGTTTTCGGTGCGGCTTATGCTAAGAGGTTTTTCTGGGCAGATTACAAAAACCTGACCTTGGTCTGCTTTTGCAAAAACATCGGCAGTTTCCTGGTTGTATATTTCGTGGCGCTGGTGCATGGCTTTTACTAACATAGGATATTTGTGCAGCATAATTTTCATGAGCCACATTAGACTGGCCGGAGATTTTTTGTATTCGCGTGGCTGTGTAAGAATTACCACATTGCGGTTGTAGCCAAGACTTTCAAAATATTTTAATGGAATAGAATCTGTCATCCCGCCATCGAGCAGCTTGTAACCGTCTATGCTGACTACGCGACTGACCAGAGGCATTGAGGCACTGGCGCGCATCCAGGTAAGCTCGTGCTGGTCGCAGGTTTGGAGTTTTTTATATACTGGCAGGCCTGTTTTGCAGTCAGAAGCAACACAATAAAATTCCATTGGATTTTCCTGGTAGGCCTTGCGGTCAAAAACATCCAGCTGGTTTGGAAGTGTGTCGTAGCAGAAGCGGGCACCATACATGTCGCCTGTAAAAATCAAGGAACGTAAAGAACAATATCTCCAGTCGTGGGCAAAGCGTTTGTTGTAGCGGATTGCCCTTCCAATCTGACGGGACTTTAAATTGCAGCCAAAAGTAGCTCCGGCACTAACACCTATTGCTCCGTCAAATTCTATTCCGTTTTCCAGAAAGACATCAAGAACGCCGGAGGTAAACATTCCGCGCATTGCACCGCCTTCGAGAATCAAACCTGTTTTTACATTACTTTCTTTCATAAAAAACCTTTATTCGCGTATTATATCATATAAATTACGGCCGGCAAGATTTTCAAAGTATTCCTTGAGTTCAAAGTTTTTATCCCATTTGGCCTGGGGGTAGTAACCGTAGCGTGCCTTTACATCGCCCATACGCTGTTCCAGGTTTGTTGTGCCGTCTGCGCCGCAGGTTGAATCCAGCAGCTGAATGAGGCGGTCGTAGTCGTCATAGCTGGCGGCAGCAAGCAGTCGTTTTATTTCTTCCATTTGTTCCGGTGTTATGTCTATCTTACCTATGTAGTCTTCTGTTGTCTGAAGGTTGAAGGAGTGGGTTAGGCAGATGCGTGCTGCATTTTCATAACCAAGCGACATTAAAAAATGATAACCGTCGTAAACATGGGCAATATAAGTGTAGCCTTGCTGCCGGCCAATGTCGTGAAGGAGACCGTAAATGTAGGCATGTTCTGGGTTTAGTTTTTCTGAACCGCAATTTTTGTTTACAGCAAGGGCTATCTTTTCTGCGGCTCTGGCTACTGCAAGGCTGTGTTCGCGCCATGGACCCGGATTTTTTGCAACACCTTCATTAAAAAGTAATTCTGCCATACAGCGCGACGGTTCTGCCGGTACTCCAAGCATGAGGGCAAGGGTTCTGGTGTCGCGGGCAATCATAGCAATATTAAAGTCATTTGTGTCGCGGTATTTTAGGTTTGCGTCCAATGCTTCTTTTATAGAAACAATTCGCAGTTCAAAGCCGGCTTTGTCCTCGTAGTCATCGAGCTTTTGATTTATTATTTTGTCTTCAACCTGACATTCGTAATAAAAGTTATCCTGTTCAAAAATTGTATCCGGTATTTTTCCTGATTTCTGGTAACGATGAACAACACCGTATTCTTTTACAGTCTGCGGAATAACTACAAGGCCTACTTCTTCCTGAACCTCGCGTATGAGGGCAGCAACAATATCTTCGTTTTCGTTTATGCCGCCACCGGGGAACTTATAGTATCCAAGCTTTGTCGCATAAACAAGAGCAAGCTTGTCTGCCTCCATATATATAATCGCACGCGCAGAATCTCGTCTGGAGCGCTGCCAGTTGTCTTTGTAGTTTTTCAAATCAATTGTAAAAAGTGTTTTCATTTGTTTAATCCCATTATATAAATCTGGCACGGATTTGCTTCATCCCATAGGGTTGGAAATACTTCAAGCTCCTTAAAACCTAAACTCTTATAAAAGAGATTTGTTGCATCATAATCTTCATATATTCCCATTTTTACAGTTTTTACCTGCATGAATTCATAACCGTTTTTTACAGCACTTTCTTTTGCTGCTTCAAAAAGCTTACGGCCAATTCCTTTCCTGTGATATTCCTTGAGGACTCCCATAACCGCAAGTTCAACAGTTTCTTTGCCTGTTTCTTTCAAGTATAAAAAGCCTGCTGGTTTATCATTTTCATAAGCTGCAAAAAAGAGTTGTTCTGGACTTTCTTCTATATATTTTTCGCGAGATTCTTTTACTGCAAACCAGTCTGGCAATGCTTCAAGAATGAATCTTGTTATTGATTTTTTTTCTTCACATTCTGTCACTTGTTTAATGAACATTTTCTGCCCCTTTGTTTAAGTATATCAAAATACAGCGGGCTATGATATAATCAAAGTTATGAAAACAATCACTTTGGGTTCAACCGGAATCACAACTCCTCAAAATGCATTTGGAGCGCTTCCTGTTCAACGTGTTAACATGCAGACTGCTGTAGAAATTTTACACAGAGCTTATGACGGCGGTATGACTTTTTTTGATACAGCGCGCGCTTATTCTGATAGTGAAATTAAGATGGGGGAGGCATTTGGCCCGGCATATCGTGACAAGATTTTCATTGCAACAAAAACTACTGCTACAACTCCCGAAAAACTTAATGAAGATCTGGAAACCTCGCTGCGAAATCTTCGCACAGACTACGTTGATATTTACCAGCTGCATTGTGTTAAGCAGTGTTACCGCCCGGGTGATGGAACAGGTCTTTATGAAGCTCTTCTTGAAGCAAAGGCTCAGGGAAAAATCCGCCATATAGGAATTACTGCACACAAAATCGGTATTGCAGAAGAAATAGCCGCAAGCGGGCTGTACGAGACGCTTCAGTTTCCTTTTTCTTATCTTGCAACTGACCGTGATATTGCGCTTGTAGAAACCTGCCGCAAAAACAATGTTGGCTTTATTGCAATGAAGGGCTTGTCTGGCGGCCTGCTTACAAACGCGCGTGCCTGTATGGCCTTTATGCTTGAGTATCCGGTTTTGCCTATCTGGGGAATTCAAAGAATGAGCGAGCTTGAGCAGTGGCTGGACTTTTTTGATAACCCGCCGGAGATGACCGACGAGCTTAAAGCCATCATCCAGAAGGACCGTGACGACCTGCTTGGTGAATTCTGCCGTGGCTGTGGTTACTGTCTGCCGTGTTCTGCAGGAATAATAATAAATCAGTGTGCCCGCATGAGCCAGATGATCCGCCGCGCCCCTTCAAAAGACTGGCTTACCCCTTACTGGCAGGAGGAAATGCTTAAGATTGAAAAATGCATTGACTGCGGTGCCTGCCTTAAGCGCTGCCCTTACGAGCTTAATATTCCGACCCTGCTAAGAAAAAATCTTGCAGATTATAAAGAGATTTTAAAAGGAAACTGGTAATAAAGGCTCTGGTATTCCCTAACACCTCGATTTATGATATTATCTTATAAAAATTGAGGTGTATAATGCTTAGGGGAAGACATTTAATTCAGCCGGATGATTTGACTGTGTCGGAGATTGAAGAAATTTGTTCTCTGGCAGAACAGATTATTGTAGATCCAGAATCGTTTAACGAAGTGTGTCGCGGGAAAATTCTTGCGACACTTTTTTTTGAGCCGAGCACAAGAACAAGGCTTAGCTTTGAAGCTGCCATGCTCAGGCTTGGTGGTTCTGTAGAGGGATTTTCTGATGCAGACAATACTTCTACTGTAAAGGGAGAGTCTCTGGCGGACACTATCCGTGTAGTTTCTTCTTATGCAGATGTAATTGCAATGCGTACTCCAAAGGAAGGAGCTGCGCTGCTTGCAAGTAAGTATTCTGCCTGTCCTATAATCAATGCGGGAGACGGTGGACACTATCACCCGACCCAGACACTTACAGACCTGGTAACAATACGCCAGCTGCTTGGTGGTCTTGATAATCATGTTGTAGGCTTTTGCGGTGACCTTAAGTTTGGTCGAACGGTTCACTCCCTTGCAGAAGCACTGCGACACTTTAAGGGTAACAAGTTTATATTCATTAGCCCTAAAGAACTTTCCATTCCAGATTACCTTATAACAAATGTGCTTGAACCTGCCGGCGTAAAATACGAAATTGTAGAAAGCCTGGACGAGGTTATAAGCGAGCTTGATGTGCTTTATATGACCCGTGTTCAAAAGGAACGCTTCTTTAATGAACAGGATTATATCCGCCTTAAGGACAGCTACATTCTTGATACAGAAAAAATGAAGAACGCACGCAAAAATATGATTGTACTTCATCCGCTGCCACGTGTAAACGAGATTACACCAGAGGTTGATGATGACCCAAGAGCCGCCTACTTTAAGCAGGTAAAATACGGTATGTATGCCAGAATGGCCTTGATTGCAAAGCTGACGGGGGTAATCTAAATGTTAAACGTAAACACTATAAAAAACGGTCTTGTAATTGACCATATTCGTGCAGGAGCCGGTTGGAAGATTTACCAGTGGCTGGGTCTGGACAAGGCACCTTTTACTTCCTGCCTTATTCAGAATGTGCACTCAGAAAAATCGGGTAAAAAGGATATTATTAAGGTAGATAATATCATCAATATTGATTATTCGGTACTTGGATTTATTGACCCGGATATCTGCGTAAACGTAATTGAAAACGAAAAGATTGTCCGCAAAATTACAATGGAGCTTCCGTCAAAGGTTAGCGGAGTTTTCAACTGCAAAAACCCTCGCTGTATTACACAGACAGAGCATTATGTAACACCAACCTTTATTCTTGCAGATAAGAAAAAGGGACTTTATAAATGTGAATACTGCGATACCTTATATCAAGCAGGTGGTAATGTATAAGAGATTTCGAAACAAGTTCGGGATGACGGAGACGCAATGACAAAAGCAACGCTCATTTTCAATGCAAGACTTCTCGACGAAAGCATGGACACTCCGGGTGCTCTGCTTATTGTAGACAGCGATATTCGTGCGGTGTTCCAGGGATATTTTACTTCGCAGGAAACTGCTTCTACTCTGGCTCACTCTGTCCTTGCAGAAGATGGACGTGATAATGACTGCAAGCTTGAGCTTTACGATGCACGGGGTCTTACTATAACTCCTGCTTTTATAGATATGCATGTTCATATGCGCTACCCGGGACAAACCCAGAAGGAAGACTTACAGAGCGGACTTCACGCTGCTGCGGCTGGTGGTTACGGAACTGTTGTTGCAATGCCAAATACATCGCCGGTTGTTTCGTCCATGGAGATGGCTCTACAGATTGAATCGGAGGCTGCTGCCATAGGGCTTACAAATCTTTTTCAGACAGTGAGCATTACTAAGGCTTTTGAAGGCACCGACACTACACATCTTGAAGAAATTGACCGCCACTATATTCCTGTAATTACAGAGGATGGCCACGATGTTCTTTCTACCGCAGTAATGCTTGAAGGAATGAAAAAGGCTGCTGAACGCGGTGTGATTGTAAGCTGCCACTGCGAGGATCCGACTCTTGCAGAAAAGGCCAGGCCCTTCCGTAAAAATGCGCTTGAAATAATGAAGGCAATAGGCTTGAGTGCGTGGGGAACCAGCGAAGAGGGCTTTAATCCTGATGATGTTGAACAGGCAGCTGTTGAACAGATTGATATGAACCTTACAAAGGCAAACGACCTTTTGCGTCTTGCAGAGGACACTGCTACAGCCAGAAACATTATGCTTGCAAAACAGGCAGGCTGTCATATTCATATTGCACACGCTAGCACCCGCGATGTTTTTGAACAGATTTACAATGCCAAGTACGACAAGGCAAACGATGATACCTTGCCGCAAGGCTTTAATATAACGGCAGAGGCAACTCCGCATCACATTGCGCTGGCAGGAACCGAGGAGCCGCTGATTCGCGCGCTTGTTAATCCACCGCTGCGTGCTGATGAAGATTGCGACATGCTCATAGACGCCCTGCGCGATGGAACAATAGATGTAATTTCTACTGACCACGCACCACATACAATGGATGACAAGGCTGCTGGAAGTCCAGGCTTTACGGGGCTTGAAACCGCCTTTGCCGTATGCAATACCGTACTTGTAAAAAACAATGATTTTACACCGCAAAAGCTGAGTCAGCTCATGTCTGCAAATCCGGCACGTATTCTGGGGCTCACAAAGGGCCTTCTCAAATCAGGCTATACTGCTGACCTTACTCTAATCGACCCCGAAGAAGACTGGATAGTTGATTCGCGCCTGTTCTGCTCTAAAGGCAAGGCAACCCCGTTTGAAGGAAAAGAGCTTACCGGTAAGGTTAAAGGCCTCTTTATTTCTGGTCGTAAAGTTTTTGAGAGATAGATTGCCACGTCACTTCGTTCCTCGCAATGACGTTGAGAGCCTCAATGCATTCATAACTACGCAAAAGCTCGAAAGACTCATGGCGGCGGCACCGAACATTGGGTTTAAGTGCCAGCCTAACAATGGGACAAAGGCTCCGGCGGCCAGAGGGATACACAAAACGTTGTAGAAAAAGGCCCAGAAAAGATTCTGCTTGATGTTGCGGACTGTGGCGCGGCTCAGGCGGAACAGGGCTGGCAGCTGCATTAACGAATTATTTACCAAAACTATGTCGGCGGCATCTATGGCTATGTCGGAACCGGCTCCAATTGCTACGCTTGTGTCGGCAACGGTAAGAGATGGTGCGTCGTTTATGCCGTCACCTACCATGCAGACTTTTCCCTGTTGTTTTAGTTGAGTGACCGTCTGGGCCTTCTGGTCAGGCAGAACTCCGGCAATTATTTCTTTTATTCCCGCCTGGTTTGCAATGGCTTTGGCGGTGCGTGCATTGTCTCCGGTAAGCATTACGGTTTTTATTCCAAGCTTTTCAAGCTCCTTTACTGCCTGTGCGCTGTCATCCTTGAGTGGATCTGCAACGGCAATGATTCCAAGCAGAGTGCCGTCCTTTGCAAAAAAGAGCGGTGTTTTTCCCTGATTAGATAGCTCGTCGGCCTTGAGCTGGGCCTGCGGTGTTATTGCGCATTTTGTTTTAATAAAGTTCTGGCTTCCGCCATAAACAGTGCTCTGATCCATTCTGGCCTGAACTCCGTTTCCTGCAAGAATCTTAAAATCACTGGTAGGGGAAGCGGTAAGTCCTTTTTCCTGTGCGGCAAGAACGATTGCCTTTGCCAGCGGATGCTCGCTTTTTATTTCGAGGGAGTAGGCCAGGGTAAGAAGCTCGCATTCTATAAGCGGAATTATATCAGTAACCTTAGGTGTTCCCGTTGTTATGGTACCGGTTTTGTCCAGAACTGCAATTGTTGTTTTTCCTGCCTGCTCAAGTGATTCGGCGGTTTTAAAAAGTATTCCGTTACGAGCTCCAACTCCGTTACCAACCATAATTGCTACAGGTGTTGCAAGCCCCAGGGCACACGGGCAGCTTATGACAAGCACTGCTACTGCATGCATGATTGCAGTTTCTGTGGTGCTGCCTGCAAAAAGCCAGACTGCAAGTGTTACAAGACTGAGCGCAATAACTGAAGGTACAAATACACCCGAAACCTTATCTGCAATTTTGGCAATTGGTGCTTTGGTTGCGCTTGCGTCACTTACCATACGGATAATCTGGGCCAGGGTTGTGTCCTGTCCAACGCGGGTTGCACGGCATTTTATAAAGCCGCTTGTGTTTGTTGTTGCAGCGCAGACGGTGTCGCCTTCCTTTTTGTCGGCTGGAATGCTTTCGCCGGTTAAGGCGGCCTCGTTTATTGCGGCGGTTCCTTCTATAATAACACCGTCAACCGGAATATTTTCGCCCGGGCGGACAACAAATATATCATCAGGCTTTACCTGTTCAACAGGAATTGTTTTTTCGACTTCCCCGTCAATCACAACTGCAGTTTTGGGAGCCAGCTTCATAAGGCCTTTTAAGGCGTCTGTGGTTTTTCCCTTGGAACGCGCCTCAAGCATTTTTCCCACTGTGATGAGGGTTAAAATCATTGCGGCGCTTTCAAAATAAAGATGGGGATGGCTGGCTGCCTCTGTCATAGCGTGGCCGGAAGCTGCAGCTACAACTATCCAGGTGCTGTAAATAAACGAAACACCCGAGCCCATTGCAACCAGAGTGTCCATATTTGGTGCCAGATGAATAACACCCTTAAAGCCGTTTATAAAGAATTTTTTATTGATAATAAGAACAACAGCCGCAAGTCCAAGCTGAATAAATGCGCTGACCCTCCAGCTCAGGCCTGTGGGGGCCATGGCAATTATCATGAGTGGTACAAGAAAAATAAGCGAAGCAACAAGGCGTTTTGCAAGAACTGGTGTTTCCCTGTCCTTGAGCGGTTCGTCATCAGAAGCCGAAGCCGCGGACGAAGTCTCCTTTCCGACTTTGGAAGGTGCCTCTATCTGCTTAGGGCTTGCACCGTAACCGGCTTTTTCAACAGCCTGAATTATCTGTTCGTCGGTGGCGGTGCCTTCTACGCCCATGGAATTTGTAAGAAGATTAACGGAGCAGGAGGTCACCCCTTGAACTCCGCTTACTGCTTTTTCAACGCGTGCACTACAGGCGGCACACATCATACCGCTTACATCATATTGCTTCATGCCCTAATTTTACAGAACTTTTATCTCATCTTCAAGTTTTGCAAACGGACCTGGAACAACAGCAGCTCCGCGATGATTTCCAAAGAAGTCCTGATTAAAGGTTATGTCGCTTCCTTCGCGTGACTCAAAGCGCTGTTCCGGTTCAAAGGCATTTCCAAGCAGCTTTGTTGTAATCATGCCGGTTGTGTAGCCTGCAAGCAGCTCATTGAGATTATTCTTGAGCACTCCGCCTTTAAGATTGAGCTTTGCCTTGCCCTTGCCCGGAACTAAAAGCTTGTCCTTTTCGTGCTTGCACACTGTAGCACCATTGAGGTAAACGTTTCCGCCGACCCATACAGGAAGATGTCCAAAATGATACTGGGCAAGCGGTCCCATATCAGGCTCTCTGTCCATCATAAAGTTTTTAATCCACTCGTCGTAGGTCGGGAAAATATCAAACGGTGCGGTTCCAACAACCTCGTAATCGGCATCGGCAGCAGTTTTGTTTTTATCTGTTACCGGAGAAATCTGTGCAAAAATGTTATTGTAGATTCTGTCATCGCCGTGCAGAATTGTCATAAAGCCTGCAACCTCGGTGCGGTGGCGGATATGGTACGGTGTATAGCGCGGCTCCCTCTGGCCGTTTACAATGCTGTCTACTCCAGAGTTTATCAAGCTGAACGAGCCGTGAATCAGATTATGAACAACTGCAATTCCTTCGCTTGGAATTGTAATAGAAACCTTTGAAAGCAGCAGGTTGTTGTCAATTAAGGTTGGTCCGTGTCCTACTTCTATGAATACGTCTGTAGAGAACATTGCACCCTTGGCAGCCTCGCGTCCGTCCGGCCTTTGATTATTGTACATAAGGTTTTGCGAAATGCGCGCGCCCTGTGCTTCCCAGTCAAGCCAAACACCCATGATGCAGTCGTGAATGTGGTTACGGCGGATAAGCACGTCAATTGCGGCGTGAAGCTTAATGCCTGCAGTTTCGGCCCCACCTAGCTGCTGTGAATTACAGATGTGGTGAATATGACAGTCTTCTATAGTAGAGAATACTCCACCCATGCGGCCAACAATACCAGTCTGCTCGCAGTGATGAACATGACAGCGGCGAATAATATGTGAACCAATATTTTCCTTAGTCCAGCCGTGATACTGTCCGCGGCAAACGGCATCTCGTTCCATCTGGGTAGGGCTCTTAAGATGCTTTGTATAAAAATACATGTCGTTTTCTTCGTCACGGTACTTGCCCAGAGAAATACCGCAGCATCGGCTGTTGTAAACCTCAAGGTCTTCGAAAATCCAGCCCTTACTCCAGTGTGGTCCTATAAGTCCATCCTGGTAGGCAGCAGGAGGCGCCCAGGTTGTAGCGCCGTTACAGATTTTGAAGCCGTTTACTGTGATATAGTTGAGTCCATTGTCCTGTGGCATAAAGCAGTTGCGGCGGGCAAGAATTTCTACCTTCTGCTTGTTTGGGTCAAGGCCCTTGAAGTTGCAGTAAAAAACAGTGTAGCGTCCGCGTTTAATTTCCTTGGCCTGTGCGTTTACGACATATTCTGCCTTGCACGGGCATACAGTTCCATCATCATTATATTGAAGCTCAGGGGCTTCTCCTTCCTGTTCGCAGAACCATTTGAATTGTGATTCCTTCTGGTCCCAGGCGCACGGGTCGGCCTTGCCTGCAAGACATTCTTCCAGAGAGGTTGTTTCGTACATCATCCTGTCATTCAAAACTACACAGCCTGTGTGTCTTACAGTTGCCGCAAAATACCAGTCTCCGCATACATAGGTAGTGTAAGGGTTGTAGGCGCCAAAAACTCCGTTATCAACCTTGGCAGTCCACACATCGCCCTTATATTTTTTCCAGCCGGTGAGTACCTCGGCACCGGAAATTACAGCGCCAAGAGGCTTTTCTGATTTATAAATAATGCGCTGTTCTGGTGCATCTCCTGTTCCTCCAAAGCGCGGTACAACCTGTTCTCTGTAGGTTCCAGGGGCTACAATAACCTCATCACCTGCTTGTGCTATTTGTGCAGCCTCATTAATTGTCTTAAAAGGTGCAGCCTTTGTTCCGTTTCCGTTAATTTTTGCTTTTGAATTTACATAATATGTCATGTATGGTTCTCCTGATTTATGTAAAATTATACCCCGTAAAATCAAAAAATATAGCAATTTTATCTATAACAGTGGTATAATTTTAACTAAGAAAAACGAAATGCCAGCAAAGGAGGCATGATAAAAAGGTAAACGAACAAGCGGTAATGTGATACGCTGAAGTGATTCAGCGGAACCCAGGCATCAGTTCGTCATATTTGGTAAGGGCAAGACCCTTGTAAAGGAGAATGAAGAGCTTTTGCCGCATCATACGATAGTCATTTAAGACTGAATGGGAGATTGGAACACACTACCGATTAGACTTTCCGCTGAAAGAAAACGGAGGTCATTATGACAGTTTACATTGGCGTTGATTTGCACAAGACACAGTTCACAGTGCATGTCCGTGTTGGAGACAAGGTTGAAGCTTTGTCTGAAATCAAACAGTATCCGACAACAAGCGAAGGCTATACAGCATTCCTTGCAAGAATTGCAAAATACAAAGCTGACGGCCATGAAGTAAAGCTCGGAGTTGAATCAACAGGGAACACCAGGTTCTTCAAGAATCAGGTTGAGAAAGCCGGGGCAGAAGTAACTGTGATTAACACTCTGAAATTCAGGGTAATAAACGAATCAACCAAGAAGACTGACAAGTATGATGCTTCGACAATTTCAGAGTTTCTTGCAAAGGACATGCTTCCACAAAGTTATGTCTGCAATGCAGAAACAGAAAACCTGAGACGGCTGTTGAAATCAAGGGAAAGACTTGTCCGTTCAATTGTCGGTCAGAAGAATGAAGTTCATGCACTTCTAGTAAGCATGGGGCTTTCAGATGAACTGCGAAGCCTTCAAAGTAAAAAAGGGCGCCAGAAAGTTCTGGACACCCTGTTGTCGCACAGCGACCTCGTGCTCGAAGCACAATCAGTAAAACTGATGTTTCAAATCATAGACCAGATGACAGAATCGGTCAAGACGATTGAAAAGCAGCTTGCTGAACTTACAAAAGATGATGAGATGGTAAACCGTCTCATGACAATCCGTGGATGTGGAAAAATCACAGCATGGATAATCAGAGCCTACACAGAAGATATAGGCAGATTTGCGAGTGCAAAGAAATATGCGGCTTTCTGTGGTCTTGTTCCGTGGGTGCAGGATTCAAACGAAACTGTTCATCATGGAAAAATAACTAAACGTGGCCCTCAGGAATTGAGGACAGCTTACGTTCAGTTAGTATTGGGAATCCGTCGTTGCGGAGATACTTCAGGATGGAGAATCATGCAGCGGCTGGATTATATGAAAAAGAATAAAGGCAGCGGCAAATCAATTATTGCAGCTGCAAGAAAGATGGCAGAAATAACGTGGGCGTTGCTCACAGAAAAACAGGATTTTGATTCTAACAGGATGCTTGGCAAATACAAGCCGATGAATCTTGTTGATCAGGCTCTTGCTGCCATCCATTAAATAGCGTAGAAAGTTGACTTGTTCGTTGACTTTTTATGGGAGT
>JAFZYR010000080.1 GCA_017616165.1 Treponema sp. | reverse complement strand
GGTGTTGGAACACGCTGAGCAGAACCAATCAATTTTCCGTTCAATTCAGGAATTACAAGACCGATAGCCTTTGCAGCACCTGTTGAGTTTGGAACGATGTTCTGAGCACCAGCACGTGAACGGCGGAGGTCACCCTTGCGCTGTGGACCATCAAGAATCATCTGGTCACCTGTGTAAGCGTGGATTGTAGACATAATACCAGACTGAATTGGGAATGCATCATTCAAAGCCTTAGCCATTGGAGCAAGACAGTTTGTTGTACAAGAAGCAGCAGAAATGATGTTGTCGTTCTTTGTAAGAGTTGTGTGGTTTACATTGTAAACGATTGTTGGGAGGTCGTTACCTGCAGGAGCAGAAATTACAACCTTGCGAGCACCAGCGTCAATATGAGCCTGTGACTTTTCCTTAGAGCAGTAGAAACCTGTACATTCAAGAACAACGTCTACCTTGAGTTCGCCCCATGGACAGTCCTTAGCATCTTTTTCTGCATAAATCTTAAGAACTTTTCCGTCAACTGTGATTGTACCAGCTTCATCATCAGCTGAAACAGTGTGGAGGTTTTCACCAATTTTTCCACAGTATCCACCCTGTGCTGTATCATACTTCAAAAGATGAGCGAGCATAGAAGGCTTTGTCAAATCGTTAATAGCTACGATTTCGTATCCCTTTGCGCCAAACATCTGGCGGAAAGCCAAACGACCAATACGGCCGAATCCATTAATAGCAACTTTTACATCTGCCATGATTATATCTCCTAAAAATAATTTATGAGTTGTTACTATAAAAATACCGAATTTTCACGAAATAGTCTATAATATAGTAAAAAAATTATTGCTTAAAATACTCCACTCCCACAATCAAGGTTTTTAGATTACTGAATAAACCATCATGTTTAAATAAAGTTGTAGAATTTAAACATGCCCAATCCGAACCCAGCGTGAAAAACAGGCATGTTTAAATGAGCATTCAAGTTTTAAACATACCTGATCCGAAGGTAAGTGAGAAGAATGGGCATGTTTAAATAAGTGTTTACATTTTAAACATGCCTGTTCTTAAGGAAGTCATTAAATACCGACATGTTTAAATAAACCTGGAGTATTTAAACATGCTCATTTTGGAATCGGACCTAAAAGATCGGCATGTTTAAATGAAAGTTGTTTTTTTAAACATGTCTATCTTGAAGACCCGCATGTAAAACAGGCATGTTTAAATGCGGTTTTACTGTTTAAACATGCCTCCCCTGTAATTGGAACCAGTAGGATGCGAGTGAATTTGAACAAACTTCATTTTACACTCGCATCTCATATACGCGTCATGGTGCAGACTGCTCTTCAGCGGGAAAGAATGGATTTGTCAGGGAATATAAATTCCGTTAAATAAAAAAAGCCGGCAGCTTTCTACTAGCCTAAAATCGGAAATCCGTTAAAAACAAATGCGGGCAGCATTTGTTTAGGATTTACCCTGAAAATGGCTCCGAGCAGGATTAATCCTGCGAGTCGCAAATAAGGTCTAACCCTGCTCTTCAGCGGGAAAGGCACATCCCGTCATAAGTATGAATATTTTTAAAAAGAAAAAGCCGGCAGCTTTCTACTTTCGTCGGTCGCTCCGCGACCTTACCGGGTTTAGCTCCGTTTCACTCCGCAAAACCCGCGGGGCTTTGGCGAGTCAGGTGACGCTTCATTTTAAAGACTGCTCTTCAGCGGGAAAGTAAGCTGAAACAGTGAGGGAATATGAATTTTCGTGGTTTAGAAGTTAAGACAAAAAAAAAGCCGGCAGCTTTCTACTTTCCCGCTGAAGAGCAGTATCATCGACGTAAGAGAGCTTGACTTCCGTGTTCGGAATGGGAACGGGTATTACCTCTCCACTATGGCCACCGGCATTTTATT
>JAFZYR010000035.1 GCA_017616165.1 Treponema sp. | reverse complement strand
CCTTAAGTTCTTCCCGCAAAAAATATTCCCGCTGATTTTTTTCTACCCTGTCGTTAAGCTCACGCTGAACCTTTTTCTGAACACGAAGCAGCTCCTGTTCCTTTTTAATGAACAAAAGCACCTGCTCCATTCGTGAACGCACATTCAGGGTTTCCAGAATCTTCTGCTGCTCAACCTTATCGACATTTAATATAGAAGCAATAAAGTCTGCAATCTTTCCTGGGTTATCAATATTTACCATATTTAGGCGCATTTCTTCGCTGAACAAAGGATTATTTTCGCTAACCTCCTTCATCTCACTAAGCAGCGCACGAGTCAATGCCTTTACTTCAAAAGTGTCGGCCTCTTCTTCTTCAAGATATTCAACAGCCACAGCAACCGGGGCCGAAGAATGAAGCACCTTACGAATCTTGAATCGCTTTACAGTAGAAATAAAAATATTTATTCCGCCATCAGGAAGATTTACCTTTTTAAGAATGCGGGCAGCTGTACCAACCTTATACATGTCACTTGCCGCAGGAGTTTCTGTATCGTTTTTAAGCATAACGATTCCAATAAACCCGCCTTCTTCATACGCTTTTTCTACAACCTTAACATCTTCCTGCGCATTAATCATAAGAGGAGTAAAAATCCCAGGAAAAATAGGACGAGACTGCAGTGGAATAAGCAGCAGCTTGTCCGGAAGCATATTTTCTGTAGGGATAATCGATCCCGAATTTATATCATCATCAAAAATACTAGCCATATTTATAAATATAATAAAAGATATTTAAAAAGGCAAATTAATATATTATTAATGGATTGCCACGCTTTGCTCGCAATGACATAAAAGTTGACAAATTACACTAAATACATTATTATAATCATTACAATTTTGTAGAATAAGGATATTATATGCAGATGACAAAGCAGTATCACAACACATTACAGGATGCGGGAATACGGCCTTCGATTCAACGTACAGCAATTTATGCCTATTTATGTGAGCACCCGGTTCATCCCGATGTAGAAACAGTTTACGACGCGCTCAATCCAATTTACCCTACTCTTTCTAAAACGACAGTTTACAATACACTCAAGCTTTTTGAAGAAAAACACATAGTTCAGTCAATTAAAATAGAAGACGACAAGCTGCGTTTTGATGCCGAAATGCGTAATCACTACCATTTTAAGTGCACCAAATGCGGTAAGATTTTTGATATTTTCCTTGACGAAGACAAAGTTCCTTCCCAGGACAGCTACACAGGGCTCATGCCGCAGGGGTTCTCGTTGTCTAAGATTCAGACAAACCTCTGGGGGATTTGTAACGAGTGCAGTAAATAAGCTGCACTGTCATTGCGAGCGAAGCGCGGCAATCCACTTCCAAATTGCAACCATATACATGGATTGCCACGTCGCTGCACTCCTCGCAATGACAAAAAATTTCCTAACATTATATTCAATTCCCTCCGATATAAGCATTAGAGAAGTGTTCTATCAGTTTGTCGGGCGCCCTTCGAGAGCCTCAGGGACCCCGACAATGACACGATGTTTATAGAGGGGAAACATGAAAAAATTAACATCTACATTACTTTTTGCGGCGAGTGTTTTTATTATTTGTGCAGGTTGTGCTTCTAAACCACAGGAAGATAAGCCTATGACCGCTCTGGAGCTCATGAAGGCGGGAAAAACTGATCAGGCACGCGGCTTATTTCAAATTGACACAGATATTAATGCCACAGACTCAGACGGAAACACCCTGCTCCATCTTTGTGCAGCTGTAAACGACTACAGCTCAATAGAATACTTTTTGTTCAAGGGTGCCGACTCAGAAATCAAAAACAAGGAAGGCAACACAGCACTTCATCTTGCAATAGAAAACGATGCCTATAGTGCCGCAAAAGTTCTTGCTGCAGTTGGTTCAAATCTTTTTGCACGCAACGGCATGGGCGAAACTGCTTTGGACATGGCGCTTGAAAAGGATCCGCGCTACTACGACATCTTTATTAACGAAGATGCTGCAAAGCTCCGCTACGATAATGGAAAAACTCTTGTTCATTATTTTGTAAGCTCAAAAAATATCCGCGGCGTAAATGCCTGCATTAAAGCCGGACTTCCAATTTCAGTAAAGGATGAGGACGGCAAAGCACCGCTGGACCTTGCTTTTGAAGACATCAACAATCCTACCTCTGTAGAAATTGCTGCAATTCTTATTCAGGGTAATGCAGAACCGGTAGAAACTAATTTTTCATACTTTCAGGATGCAGTTGCTTCTCGTAACTTAAACCTTCGCCTTGATGACGGACAAACTCCGCTCCACCTTTGTGCAATCATGGGGCATAACGCAATTGCTTCTTATCTTCTTGAAAACAATGCAAACACCAGCGTTCAGGACAGCTCTGGAGCAACCCCATTACACGAGGCAATACGCTACGGCAATCTGGACATTGCCCGAATGCTGCTTGATGCAGGTGCAAACATAAATGCCAAGGATAATCTTGGAAAAACACCAATCATGCTCATTATTCCAAAGGCAAAAATCACAGAAACCTACCAGCTGCTCATACGCTATAAGGCAGATCTTAATCAGGCAGATACCTACGGTGACACTGTACTTCATACAGCAACAATGCTCAGCGCAGGTTCAAATGTAATAAAGCTGCTTACTTCAAACGGGGCAGACATCAATGCACGCAACAAGGAAGGTGTAACTCCGCTTGCAATTGCAATTCAGTCAGAGGATATTCAGACTATCAAATATCTTACTGCAAACGGCGCAAGCATTCATACTCAGGACACACACGGAAAATCACCGCTTAGCATGGCCTTTGAAATGAGCAACGATGTTTTTGAAGCAACACTCAACGAAGGAAACTGCAATACTCAGGATTCTGATGGAAATACACCGCTTCACATTGCACTTATAAACACAGCACCAATGGCAAAAATTCAGCACATCATTGGTCTTACCCAGGATGTTAATATAAGAAATAAAAACGGTGATTCACCGCTTTATCTTGCTGCAGTAAAGAATCTTGAACAGGTTGGTAAGCTCCTGCTTGAAAAGGGTGCAGACATTTTCTCTACAAACAAGGACAACAATTCACCGCTGCGCCTGGCACTCAAAAACGGAGGCCTGCTGCAAAACTGGCTTATCACTTCACGCACAATCGTATCTACAGACGGTAGCGGCAATACAGTACTTCACTATGCTGCCGACTGGGAATATGCAGAAGCAATCAAAACCCTGCTCGAAAAGGGTGCCGATATAAACGCAAAAAATGCAAACGGCGAAACCTGTCTCTTTAATGCTGCAAAGAGTAATAACCCTTCTATCATCCAGCTGCTTGTAGACGGTGGCGCTTCGGTAAAGGATCGCGACAATCTTGGAAGCACACCACTCCACATTGCAGTACGCTGGGGTGCTCAGAAATCTGCTGAAAAGCTCATTAAGCTTGGAATAAACATCAATGCTCAGAACAGCGCAGGAAAATCTCCTCTTGCAGAAGCAGTAATTGCAAATAAATATGATGTTGCAAAATATCTTTTGGAAAACGGCGCAGATCCAAACTCAAGTGATGCAAACGGAATCACAATTCTGATGGACACAATCCGCGCCCAGAATGCACAGATTGTAAAGCTTTTGCTCAACTATGGTGCAAATCCAAACCTCCAGCAGATAAACGGACAGAATGCCTACCACGAGGCTGCCTACATGGGTAACACAGAAATTATTGCACTTATCCGCAATGCAGGTGGAAATCCTCTTTCACGCGACAAGGAAGGCAATACTCCGTTCTCAATTGTACTTAAAAAGGACATTAAGGTTATAAACGAAGTGCTTGGAAATTCCTATAACATCACAGACAGTGACGGAAATTCACCGCTTCATATTGTTGTAAAGAACAAGGGAAGCACTACCCTGCTTAGGACACTCATTGACCGCGGCTACCCTCTGGATACACGTAATGCAGACGGCTACACACCGCTCAATTATGCAATAGAAGCCGGAAACGTAAGCATGGCCGAAATCCTTTTGGAAAAGGGTGCAAATCCGTTCCAGACAATCGACAAAAAGGGAACAAATGGCGTAACAATCGCACTTGACAAGGCAGACAAAAAGATGATTGAAAGCATTGTAAAATATGCTGCAGGTTTGAGTGATATACAGGGTAATACAATTTTACACTATGCTGCTAAAACTTCCTCTATCGAAATTGTTAAACTTCTGTTATCATATGGTATAACGACAAATACTAAAAATGTTGCCGGAGACACTCCATATACAATTGCTGTAAGATGGAAGCGTCCAGATGTTGCAGAATTATTAAAATAGATTTACAATATAAGAAGTACTATATGGATACTATAACATTAGATTCATTACACGAGAATCTCACCTTTACCGGCGATTTGATGATTGACGGAACCTTTGTTCTTTTGCCTCAAACTGCTCCGGTTACCAAGGAACTAATTAACGCAGTAAGAGAATGGGAATTTACTTCTTTTTATACTGAAGGAAACCTGAGCCTTGGTGGTGATATCGGTATTTCCATAAGCACCGGCGAGGATGAGCAGAAGGATGACAAATCCGGCAAGATTGGTGATTCACTCAAAAAGGCCATTGAACGCTCAAAGAATATCCAGCTTGATAACAGTGACAACGCACGAATGGAGATGGTTCAAAAGGTTTATGACGAATACATGAACTATATTGAAAGCATCTTTACTCATTACGCAACCCATAAAGAAATTGACCAGGAAGATCTTTCAGAAACTGTAAAGGAGCTTTGTGTATTCATTAAGGAAAACAAACGCTTTATCCTGCGTGTAAATGCCCTTGAACATACAAACCAGAAAAACTTCCTTGTTACACATTCCATGAGGACTACTGTACTTGCCATTGCAATTGCACTGCAGCTGCGAATGCCTCTTTCAAAAATGGTTGACCTTGGTGTTACAAGCATCATCCACGAAATTGGTATGCTCCGTCTGCCTCCTCAGATTTACATGACCGACAAAAAGCTTACTCCGGGTGAACGCTCACAGATTTTAAAGCATCCTGTTTTGGGATACACAATCGTAAAGGATTTGAGCTTCCCTCTTAATATTCAGCTTGGTGTTCTTGAACATCACGAAAAGGAAAACGGAACCGGATATCCTCAGAAAAAGACCGGCGACAAGATTTCTACAAATGCAAAGATTATTTCTGTTGCCTGTTCTTATGAAGCTATTTCTTCTCCTCGCTCCTTCCGTGGTGAACGAACAACCTTTGAAGCTATTGTTGAGCTTTTGCAGAACCGCGACCGTTCTTACGACGACAGCATTATCCGCGGTTTGCTTTATACTGTATCGCTCTTCCCTATCGGTTCATACGTATATCTTTCGGACAGAAAGATTGCACAGGTTATAGATTCAAATCCTGATAATCCAAAGGCTCCTGTAGTTCAATACATTACCGAAAAAGCACCTGACGGTTCTCCAAAGATTATGAACACAGGCGTAAACGGTTTGAACATTGTACGTATTCTTTCTAAAAATGAGGAAAAAGATATTCTTAAGCTTGTTGAAGAAAAATACAAGGCAATTGAACAGGCACAGTCCGAAGCTGCCGCTGCTCCAGTTGTAAACAAGCCGATGCCTGCTGCAGGAACTGCTTCTGTACAACCGGCCGACATGAGCCAGACAGAAGAAGTAGATATCAGCCAGTTCTCTTAAGCCTCGTCATTGCAACGACATAATTCGTCATTGCGAGCCGCAGGCGAAGCAATCCATATTAATTGAAGAAATTACGTATTTTTTCCACATCCTCGTGAAACTTTTCGTCTATCACAGGCGGATGCTCATTAAAGAAAAGTATTTGTATCATCTGCTCAAGTGTATGTGCTCCCCAGATAGGAACTACACTTTCATACTGACTTAAAAAACCAAAGGCAAGCGGAATATTATCCACAAGTCCGCCACCGAGCGGCTGCATTGCAATAAAGCCCACATCGTGTTCTTCGCAAAGCTTTACCAGCTCAACAGTGTTATCGGCGCTTACCATATTAAACGGAAACTGAAGTGTTTCATAACAGTCTGATTCAACTGCCTTGATTGCAGTTTCCAGGTTTGTAGTTACAATTCCAAGGTGATTTATTTTTTTGGCTTTTTTAAGCTCAAGCAGAGTTTCATAGATTTTGTCTGCCCCACCCGGAAGCGGCAGGAATTTATTTACTTCCAGCTGATACAAGTCTATGGTATCGCAGTGAAGCGTCATAAGACTTTCTTCCAGGTCGGTATTTATTTCTGCAGAAGTTTTTGCAGCGGTTGTTGTAGAAAGGAATACGTTGCGCTTAATGTCAAACAGAGCCTCGCCCAAAAGCTTTTCGCTTGCAGGAGTTTGATGAGAAACATCAAAAAAATTAATTCCCGCATCGTAGGCAGTGCGCACAATCTTTGCAGCCTCTTCGTCAGAAGAGGCATCTGCAAGGCGCATTGCACCAAAGGCGACACGGGAGATTAATAGGTCTGTCTTGCCTAAACGAACGTACTCCATATCGTACTACTTCTGCACAGGCTTGTAATTCTTGATAGCCTTCTGGATAAAGAATACGAGGTCATCAAGAGCAACGCGTTCCTGTTCCATTGAATCGCGGTAACGTACTGTTACTGTGTTGAACAATTCGTTTGGAGTTCCGTCGTCTTTCTTTTCCTGGATTGTGTCGTAGTCTACAGTTACACAGAATGGAGTACCAACTTCGTCCTGGCGGCGGTAGCGCTTACCTACTGTTCCGGATGTATCGTAGTCTGTTACAAAGTCTTCCTTAAGCATGTGCTGGATTTCCTTTGCCTTTTCTGCAAGACCGTCCTTCTTCATAAGTGGAAGAACTGCAACTGTAATAGGTGCAAGACGTGGGTCAAGGTGAAGAACTGTTCTGTAGTCCTCTGGTTCTCCAGGAGCTGCAACGTTCTGTTCTTCGTAGCCTTCGCAAAGGAACATAAGGAAGTTTCTGTTCAAACCTGCAGAGGTTTCGATTACGTATGGAACGTACTTCTTGTTTCCGTCTTCCTGATCGATATAAGACATATCCTTCTTTGAGTAGATCTGATGCTGTGAAAGGTCAAAGTCTGTACGGCTGTGAATACCTTCAATTTCTTCGAATCCGATCGGGAAGTTGTATGTAATATCATATGCGTCTTTTGCATAGTGAGCGAGCTTGTCGTGGTGGTGCCACTTGAGCTGCTTTTCCGGAATACCGTACTTGAGGTAGAACTGCCAGCGGTCCTTTCTCCAGCGGTCGAAGGTTTCATCTTCGGTTCCTGGTTTACAGAAGTATTCCATTTCCATCTGTTCAAATTCACAGGTACGGAAAATGAAGTTCTTAAAGATAATTTCGTTACGGAAGGATTTACCAACCTGAGCAACACCAAAAGGCACCTTCATGCGGTTAGACTGAACAATGTTCTTGAAGTCTGTGAAAATACCCTGACATGTTTCTGGGCGAAGATAAATCAAATGGCTGTCGTCTGCAATTGGTCCCTGATATGTCTTGAACATAAGGTTGAATTCGCGGACAGCAGTATATTTACGGTTTTTGCTTCCACAAGTCGGGCAGTTGATGTTTGCGTCGATGAAAGCTTTCATTTCATCGTGAGTCATTGTATCAACTGGTTTTCCAGGATTGATATCCGGGTTAGCAGCAACAAAGTCTTCGATCAATTTATCTGCGCGGTGACGTGCATTACATTCAATACAGTCAACCATTGGGTCAGAGAAGTGATCAACGTGGCCACTAGCCTTCCATGTTGTGTGATGCTGAAAGATTGCAGAATCAAGACCAACTACATCATCGTGAAGCTGAGTCATGTAGTGCCACCATTCATTCTGAATATTTCTTTTGAATTCTACACCGAGCGGACCGTAGTCCCATGCACCTGCCTGGCCTCCGTAGATTTCTGAAGCCTGATAAACAAAGCCTCTTCTCTTACACAAGCTGATGATTTTGTCCAGGGTACATGCGTGTGTGTCTTTTTCGTTATTTGCCATTTGTATCTCCTTACGACTCTGGCGTGGGCCGTTTTTGATTTTTTTTGCCCCGTGTACCGGGAAAGGTCACAAGGGCGTTTTTTAGTTGTAATGTTGAGATTAACATAAAAATGAATTGTTTGCAAATGGATTGCCACGTCGCTTCGCGCGCAATCCACATTAAAGAATCGACTTGAGTCTTTCTTCAGGACATTTCTGGAAAAAGTCCTCCAGTCTCTGCTCAAGGTCGGGAATGTCGCGGGCATTTATAAACTGTGTCTGCGCGTAGTGTGCAAACTTAAAGTTCTGGCTGTAATAGGTAAAAAAGCGCTGCAGACGGGTTTTCCAGAACTCCGGGGGCTGGTAGAGCTGGATGTTTTTGATGTAGGTTTGGGCGAGGTTTAACATGTCTACTTTGAGGGGTCCTTCGAGGGCCTCAGGAAGCCCGGTTGCTGTTTGTGCCCCCTGAGTATCGAGCTGTGGTCCCTGAGGCTCTCGAAGGGCCACCCCACCAACCAGCTCTCTGAAAATCCAAGGCCTCTGTACTGCCGCACGCGAAATCATAACCCCAGCCACATCAGGACACGAAGCAACGGCATGGTCATAGCTTGCTTTATCCTTTACATTTCCGTTTAAATAAACAGGCACGCAGCCCTTATAACGTTCCGCTAGCTGCTGGCAATAAGAATAACGTGGCGGACGCACAAGCTTTTCCTTTTTGGTACGCGGGTGCAAGGTTAAAAGCTCTACTCCCTCCCCCACGAGCATATCGCAAAAATCAAAAAAGCCTTTATCAGTAAAATTATCATCTCCCAGACGGAGCTTTACACTAAGACGTTTGCCGGCAGGAACAACTGAGCGCACTGCCTTTACCATAGCAATTGTTTCTTCACGGTCCTTTATCATCCAGGAAATACCGGCCCCATACTTATAAATATCCGGTGCAGAACAGCCCATATTTATATCAATTCCAATTCCGGGGAGTTCCGCAAGCCTTGCAGCAGCTTCCTTCATATTCTGAACATCATGGCCGGTAAGCTGCCACACAATTTTTCCAGGCACAGGAGCGGGATCAATATAATATTTTTCAAACTGCCCGCCCGTAAGCAAGGTTCCTGCGTTTATCATCTCGGTAAAATATTCATCACAGCCGCCAAACTGCTCAAGCAGAATGCGGAAGGCCGGATGAGAAATTGTTGCCATTGGGCCGCAGATTAAACGCATAAGAGAAAACCCCTACGATTTTTCTTGTAAAAAACCTTTGCTCTGGTATATACTATCTTTATGAAAAGACGCTTTTATATAGTAACAATTATATTATCATTCTTTTTTCTTACAGTAAACGCATACGCTCAGTTTTCGGAGCTCGATAATTATGTAACCCGCACCTGGACAAGCACCGACGGACTTCCTGGAAACTCTGTTTCAGACGTACTTCAGTCAGACGACGGTTATATGTATTTTGGAAGCTATGAAGCTCTTGTACGCTTTGACGGCTACGAATTTAAAAGCATAAACAAATATTCAAACAAAGAATATTCTTTTATTTCTGCACGCTCAATTTTTCAGGATTCGCAGAAAAACATCTGGGTAGGTTCAAACGACGAAGGTGCCCAGAGAATAGGTAAAAACTCTACACAGCAGTACTCTACCGAAAACGGACTGCCTAATAATTCAATCCGTGCCTTTGCAGAAGACCGCAACCACAATATCTGGATTGGTACTGCAAGCGGTGTTGTATATCTTACTCCCGAAGGAAAATTTGTAACTCCAAAATTCGAAAACGAAGAAAGCATGGATTTTATTATTGTATCTCAGTTTTACAAGGATACCGCAGATAGAATCTGGATGGTAACCTCAGAAAATAGAGGTCTTTACTATTATTCAGACAATGTATTCCATCGTTTTTCACAGTTGGATGGCGAAGGTGACTTTATTTTCTCATGCATTACTCAGGATCCAAACGGAGACTTCTGGATTAGTCTTAGCGAAAAGGGTCTTGTAAAATTTTCAAACGGAAAGATAACAAAAATAGAATCCGGCACCTTCCTGGACAACACTCCTGTTTACGACATTTATTTTGATAAATACGGCACAATCTGGTTTGGAACTCAAAAGGGAATTGTTCTTTGCACAAACGGAAAGTACACCACCTATGAAGGCTCCAAATCAATTATGAACAGCACCATCAACAAGCTGTTTGAAGACCGCGAAGGAAACGTATGGGTAACCACCGACTCCGAAGGTATCGGCAAAATAAGCCCCGGAAAATTCCGTATGACTATTTTGAATACCGGTGTTAATGCAATCTGCGAGGACAAAAGCGGAAATGTATGGGTTGGCTCTGACGAAGGACTTTTGTGCTATAAAAACGGCGAAGATCAGATAGAAAACGAAGCAACACAGTTTTGCAGCAACACACGTATACGTCACATTGCGCTGGCTCAAAACGGCGACCTGCTTGTAAACTGCTACACTGCACCGGCCCAGGTACGAATTACAAAAGACGGAATCCTCAACTGGACAACCGATGAAGGACTTGCAGGCAACAAAACCCGTGTATCTTTGGAATCAAAGGCCGGAGACCTTTACTGCGGTACTACAACAGGACTTTCCATTATTAAAAAGGATGGTTCCATTCAAAACTATAACTCAACCAACGGCTTTAACAACGAATATATTATGTGTCTTTACGAGGATGCAGCCGGTCAGATCTGGGTTGGTACAGATGGCGGCGGTATATACATCCTTCGCAATTACAAGCTTGTAAAAAAGTTTTCTCAGAGCGAAGGACTTGCAGGAAACGTAATATTTAAAATTTCTGCAGACAAGGAAGGCGGCTTCTGGATTTGTACAGGAACCGGTATAAGCCTTGTGCGCACAGACATAAACAATGATTTTGGCGACACATCAATCTTCAATTTTACTTCTGAACAGGGTCTGCAGTCAGACTCAATTTTCCAGATGATTCCTGACACAAGCGGCATTGTATGGATGGTAAGCAACCGCGGAATTACCTCTACCCCTTATGAAAACTTCTATCAGATTGAACGGGGCGAACGCGATAACCTTAACATAAAATTCTATTCACAGAATGATGGTCTTAAGTCCAGCGGTGCAAACTCTACAGCGCTCAGTATGCTTGATTCTCATGGACGCATCTGGTTTACAATGACAGACGGCTATGCCCTTTACGACCCGCTCAAAATCCGCAACAAAAACGTGCTTCCTCTGGTTCAGATAGAAAGCGTAATGGTTGATGAGGTTGAATACACAGACTTTGACCAGACCATTATCATTCCGCCGGGAACAAAGCACATAGACATTAAATACACAGGCTTGAGCTTTATTGCAAGTGAACAGAACCGCTTTAGCCGTATGATGCAGGGCTTTGATACAAAGTTTTCTGATTATACAACAAACCGCACGGTTTCTTACACAAACCTTAAGCCTGGTGAATATACCTTCTTTGTAAACATCACAAATGCCGACGAATTTACTTCGCTTGAACCTGCGGTCGTACATTTTATTCAAAAGCCGTTTATTTACCAGCGCTACGGTTTCTGGATTGCAGTTATTTCGGTATTTATGGGAATTGTAGTCCTCATCTTCCTGCTTGTAATTCACGTAAACAAAAAGCGCCAGCTCATGCTCGAAACCCAGATTCAGATGGCAACCGTAGAGCTGCAGATGGCCAAGGATGATTCTGACCGCCTGCTAAGAAGTATTCTTCCTGTTTCTATTGCAGAACGAATGAAGGGGCTTGCCGGTGAACGAACCATTGCCGACAGCTACAAAAACGTAACCGTACTTTTCTCGGATATTGTCGGCTTTACAAAAACCACCAGCAATGAATCGGCAGAAAACATTGTAAGCTCGCTCAATGCACTCACCTCTCGTTTTGATAAGCGCGCTGCCCACATGGGTGTAGAAAAAATCAAGACAATCGGAGACGCCTACATGGCAGCCTGCGGTGTTCCAAACCCTAACGAAAAGCATGCAGAAACTATGCTCAAATTTGCTATTGGAATGTACAAGGATTTAGCAGAATACAATAAGACTGCAAAGATTAAGTTTAATATAAGAATTGGTTTGAACAGTGGCCCTGTAATTGCCGGCGTAATCGGTGAAAACAAGTTTATTTACGATATCTGGGGCGACACCGTAAACGTAGCCAGCCGTATGGAAAGTGCCTGTACTCCCGGTCACATCCGCATTACTCAGTCGGTAAAGGATGCAGTAGAAAGCCCGGGCCGCCACCTCAAATGCCGCATGGAAGAATGCGACGTCAAAGGCAAGGGCATGATGAAGACATACGAGCTGTAAGTGGATTGCCACGTCGCTTCCGCTCCTCGCAATGACGTGTCATTGCGAGCCGAAGGCGAAGCAATCCATTACTCCGACCCCTCTTCCTTCTTTGCTTCTTTCTTATCCTTTATGTCAGCGGCACCAATGAAAAAGCAGATAAAGCCTATAAAAGCAGAAAGAACCGGAGCGCAGCCCTTTAGGAAGGATATTACATCTGCGCCCCAGGCAAGAGGGCCCACGGGGAGGCAGGCAAAAACGGTAAAGGCTATAAAAAGTATTCCTAATATAATAGTAAACATATAAAAACTCCTGAAAACATTTTATCATAAATTGGTATAATTTCAAAATTTTACTTGACATAATCGCGTATATGTTGCATTTTATCACTAGAAAGAAAGATTACTAAACGACCCAGCAAAATAGCTAAGTTTTTGTAAGAAAGTGCTTTTTGTCGTGCGTATGTGCGGCTTATCATTTTTTTAGATTGAGGTCACTTGAATGAAAGGAAGTCAGGTTACCATTGATCATGTATCCAAAAAATTTGGCGATTTTGTAGCCTTGGATGACATCAACTTTACTATTAAACCAGGAGAATTCTTTTCTCTTCTTGGTCCTTCAGGTTGTGGTAAAACCACACTCCTCCGCATTATTGCAGGCTTTGAATTTCCGGATGACGGAGTTGTTCTTTTTGATGACAAGAACGTAATCCCATTAAATCCAGACAAGCGCGAATCAAACACAGTTTTCCAGACTTATGCACTGTTTCCGCATATGACTGTTTACGAAAACGTTGCTTTTTCTTTGCGCCTCAAAAAAATGCCTAAAGACGAGCTGGACAAAAAGGTACGCGAATACGTTCACCTTGTTCAGCTGGATCAGCATATAGACAAAAAACCAAATCAGCTTAGTGGCGGCCAGAAGCAGCGTGTAGCAATTGCCCGCGCCCTCATCAACGAGCCAAAGGTATTGCTGCTCGACGAGCCGCTTAGTGCCCTGGATGCTAAGCTTCGTGCAAACCTTTTGATTGATCTTGACCGCTTGCACGACCAGATTGGTATTACCTTTATTTATGTAACTCACGACCAGAGCGAAGCGCTTTCTGTTTCTGACCGCATTGCAGTTATGAACGCAGGACACGTGCTTCAGATTGGTACTCCATACGAAATTTACGAAAGCCCTGCAACTCAGTTTGTAGCTCAGTTTATTGGCGAAACAAACCTGTTTGATGCAGAGGTTGTAGACTGCGTACCACACAAGGATGCAAACGGTAACGATGACTTTATGGCTACCCTTAGCATTCCAGAGCTTGGTAAGCAGGCACCATTGGCCTCTGATACAGAAGCAACAGCAGCTTTGGACCGCTACATGCAGGTTACAGACTACGAAAATACAGACAAGGGACAGAAGGTTGCCTTTACAATCCGCCCTGAAAAAATCCGCATTACACTTGAACCGCCTGAAACCGGTGGACGCACAGATGTAAACGTATTCAGCGGAATTGTAGAAGAGCCTATTTATTCTGGCTTCCAGTCAAAGTTTTATGTAAAGCTTGATACAGGCAAAATCATCAAGGTATTCAAGCAGCATACAGATTACATGGACGACGGCCCGGTTATTCAGTGGAAGGACCGTGTATATGTTTCGTGGTCGGCAGAAGACGGCTATATTGTAGAAGACATCAACAAATAACGCCCTATGAAAGATAAGACTTTGAATAAAGATAAAGACAAGCTCCTTTGTATGGGCTCGTTCTACGGCTGGCCGATGGGACTGTGGTTCATCATTTTCTTTGTAACTCCACTCATCATCATTTTTATTTACAGCTTCCTCAAAAAGGGAACCTACGGTGGTGTTGAATGGAAGTTTTCTCTAAAGGCTTACAAGCAGATGTTCAAGCCTGAATACGGCCTGATTGTACTGCGCACGCTCAAGATTACAATACTTTCTACGTTGTTTACCATTCTGGTTGCAATTCCAAGTGCGTATGCAATGGCACGCAGCCGTCATCAGACCTTCTTTCTGTTTCTGGTAATTATTCCGTTCTGGACAAACTCGCTTATCCGTATTTTTGCCTGGATGAGCATTTTGAACAACGACGGTATTTTAAACCAGGTACTTCTGGCACTGCATCTTACAAAGGATTATGTTCCGTTCCTTTACAATACAAAGGCTGTAATTCTTGTAAGCGTTTACATGTATATTCCTTATGCAATCCTGCCAATCTTTACTGCAGTAGACCGCTTTGATTTTTCTCTGCTGGAAGCCGCCCGCGACCTTGGTGCAACAAAGCCTCAGTCTATGTTTAAGGTTTTGATTCCGGGAATTAAGAGTGGTATTGTTTCTGCTTTGATTTTTACCTTTATCCCGATTTTTGGTGCCTACACTGTTCCGCTCCTCGTCGGTGGTAAAGACTCGTACATGCTTGGTAACATCATCGTAGACCAGGTTCAGAAGGTCCGCAACTGGCCTTTGGCAGCAGCCTTCTCTATGGTAATTACAATTATTTCTGTTGCCGGTATTGCCTGGATTACAAGAGCCAATACTCAGGAAGCCAAGCTCAAGACTAAGACTACAAAAGAAGAAAACTATATTGGAGGTACAAACTAATGGCAAAGAACGTATTTATTGCTATAAGCGAAGCCCTCCGCTCAAAAAAGCCTGTTTCCGAAAATGCACGTCACGCAAGACGCACCTGGAAAAAAGCAGGTCAGCATAAGTGGTCTTTTTCAAAAACTGTTTTGTGGATTACGCTTCTGTTCCTTTTCCTTCCATTGTTCGTAATTATTTTTTATTCGTTCAACGAAGGCAAAAGTGCAGAGTTTACAAACTTTAGTATGCGCTGGTACAAGGAGCTTTTCTTTAATTCAAATGCCTTGTGGACAGCCCTTTTGAACAGTCTGATTGTTGCCCTTTCTTCTGCTCTGGTTTCGACTTTGCTTGGTACAATGGCTTCAATCGGTGTAAACTGGTATAAGTTTAAGGGAAAGAAGTTTATTCAGACCCTTACCTATCTTCCTATGGTTCTGCCTGAGGTTATCATTGGTATTTCCATGGTAATTTTCTTTAGCGGAATCCATCTGCCGCTTGGATTGTTTACGGTTTTTGCCGCACATACAACCTTCTGTCTTCCGTTTGTTTTCCTTATGGTAAATGCCCGCCTTGATGAATTTGATTATTCAATCATCGAAGCCGCACACGACCTTGGAGCTACAGAACGCCAGACCATGCTTAAGGTTGTAGTTCCTGCAATTTTCCCAGGCATTCTTTCGGGCTTTTTGATGGCAATTACAATGTCGCTCGAAGACTTTGTTATTACCTTCTTTGTTTCGGGACCGGGCTCTACAACCCTGCCTCTTTACGTTTATTCTATGATCCGCTTTGGCGTTTCACCGGTAATAAACTCACTTTCTGTTGTAATGATTTTGATAACTTGCAGTATCGCTTTCATCTGTCGAAAAGGCTTGAAAGGCTTTGCTGCGGGACATTAATTTGAAATAATACGTCATTGCGAGCGCAGCGCGGCAATCTAGTTGTGGATTGCCACGTCCCCTTCGCTACGCTCTGGGTCCTCGCAATGACGAAGAAAGGAGATAAATTAATGAAAAGATTTTTGTTCGCACTCGCTGCAACATTGCTGGTCGCTTCATCACTCACACTCACAAGCTGTAAAGATGAAGATGATGGAATTCTGTACCTTTATAACTGGACTTACTATACTCCAGATTCAGTACTTCAGGCTTTTGAAAAAGAATTTAATTGTACTGTAAAGGTAGACACCTTTGATTCAAACGAAGTTATGTACGCCAAGCTCAAGGCTGGAGCTAAGGGATACGACATTACCTTCCCTTCTCAGGACTATACTTCAATCATGATTAATCAGAAGATGCTTCAGCAGATTGATCAGACAAAGTTCACAAACAAAAAGTATATCAACCCTGCATGCAAGCAGCTTATGACCTTTGACCCTGACATGAACTGGCAGGTTCCATATTATCTTGGTATGGCTGGTATTGCAGTAAACAAGCAGAAGGTTACCGACTATGAAAAGTCATGGAACATTTTCTCACGCACAGACCTTAAGGGTCATATGTCAATGATGGACGATATGCGCGAGGTTATTGGTGATGCTCTTGCTTACCAGGGACTTTCTGTAAACACTGTTGATGATGCAAAGCTTCAGGCTGCTACAGACCTTATCAATACTCAGTGGAAGCCAAACCTTGTAAAGTTTGATGCCGAAGGCTTTGGTAAATCCTTTGCTGCCGGTGACTTCTGGGTATGTCAGGGCTATGCCGAAGTTGTATACGGTGAAGTTCCGGAAGAAAAGCAGGATGCTATGATTGACTTCTTTATTCCAAAGGAAGGCGGTCCAATGTACCTTGACTCAATGGTAATCCTTAAGGGTGCAAAGCACTATGACCGCGCTATGGACTTTATTAACTTTATCCATCGCCCGGAAATCTATGCAATGTTCCTTGATGACTTCCGCTTCCCAGGCTATGTAAACCTCGAAGCAGATAAGCTCCGCACAACTGTTCCTATGTATAAGGCAGAAGAAATGGCTGGCGGTGAACTCAAGCTTGACGTTGGCGAAGACCTTGAAAAATTCAACGAAAAGTGGGAAACAATACGCTTTATAGCAGACTAAAAGCTTATGATTACATTTGATGACGCAAAAAAAATATTACAGGATAAAAATCAGGAGCAGGTTCTAAGATATTTTGAAAGCCTGGACGACACTGCAAAGCAGGAGCTTCTTAAGCAGATTGAAAATATCAACTGGAATGATTTAGACAAAATCGGAAGCTCCTCGCAGTCACAGCGCGGAAGCTTTGCTCCTCCTCCGGCCTTGAGCATTGATGAAATTGACGGAAACAAAGCAGCTTACGAAAAGCTTGGACTTGAAGCAATTCAAAAAGGCGAAGTTGCTGCAGTTCTTCTTGCCGGCGGAATGGGAACCAGACTTGGCTTTGACCTTCCAAAGGGCTGCTTTGACGTAGGACAGACACGTCACCTGTATATCTTTGAATGCCTCATTAATAATCTTCTTGAGGTTGTAAAGCAGGCAGGTGTTTATGTTCCTTTGTACATAATGACCAGCGAAAAAAATGATGAAGCAACCAAGGGCTTTTTTGCCGAGCATAATTATTTTGGCTACGACAAGTCCTTTGTTAAATTCTTTATTCAGGATATGGCCTGCGCTGTTGATTATGACGGAAAGCTTTTACTCGAAGAAAAAGGAAGACTTGCTACCTCCCCTAACGGAAACGGCGGCTGGTTTACTTCCATGGTAAAGGCAGGTCTGGACAAGGACCTTCATGCACGCGGAGTTAAATGGATTAATATTTTTGCAGTAGATAATGTACTGCAGAAAATTGCCGACCCTGTTTTTGTAGGTGCCACCATCGAAGGAAAATATCAGAGTGCTTCAAAGGTTGTACGCAAGGTTGAGCCTCATGAAAAAATGGGACTTTTGTGCCTTGAAGACGGAAAGCCTTCCATTGTTGAATACTACGAAATGTCAAAGGAAATGGCCGAAGCAAAGGATTTGGACGGAAGCCTTACCTACAAATTCGGCGTAATCTTGAACTACCTGTTTGCACTTGATAAGCTTGAGCAGATTGTAAATGACAGCCTTGAGGTTCATGTTGTTGAAAAGAAGATTCCTTATATTGCTGCAGACGGCACTAAGGTTTCTCCGACAGAACCTAACGGCTACAAATTTGAGCTGCTCGTTCTTGATATGGTTCACATGATGGACAACAACCTTGCCTTTGAGGTTGAACGCAAATCAGAATTTGCACCAATTAAAAACCTTCATGGAACAGACAGCGTAGATTCTGCAAGAGAATTGTTAAAGCTTAATAACGTAATTCTTTAAGCAGAGCCTGCACAACAATTAATCAATACGGTATTCTACATACCTTACATGACCGGTTCTTACGGCTTCTTTAATTCCTTTTTCATGGGAATTGAGTCTGGAAGAACCGGTTTTTACTTCTATAAGCAGTACTTCATCTGCCTGCCCTGTCTGGGAAAGTCCCGGAAATGCCACATAATCTACAGGCTTACCAATAAAACGCGCATCGGCGGGATCACATGGAAATTCAGGTAAAAAAGGAGCAAGCTGCTCTGCCATCTGCCCGCCTTTAACTGCCCCGGAACGTTTTACCGCATCCTGTCTTACTTTTTTAAGACGACGGCTTATTGAAATTTGCTGAATAATTAACAAAAGTACCAGCAATATTATGACGAAAATCAAAAGTAACGTACTTACAGAAAAATTGTTTAACATAATAGGAATTATAAGGGATATTCTATGAAAAAGACAGTTTTTATTATAACTTTATTTCTTTTTGCAGCCGGGCTGTGGGCTCAGTCAGTTAAATTTGAATTCAAGCAGAAAAAGGGTAACTCCGGCAGCTATATTTCTACTGTAGAGGAAGATGTTTATATAAACAATTCTCCAAGTCATCATGCCGAAATCATAAACCGTATTTCTTCTTCTATGACCAATGTTGCAGCCGACGGCGAGGCCTTTATCTATGCTACCTACATGACAACAGAAAATTCTATCAGTCAGCGAACCGGAAGAAGTCTTAGCTGGGGTGAAGAAACAACCTCGGTATTTTCACGCAAAAAAAACGGTGAGCTTACAATTTCTGATGATATTTATATGCCGACTGTACGCAATGTCCCAGTTTTCCCGGACAAAAAGGTAAAGGTAGGCGAAACCTGGACTGCCAAAGGAAAAGAGGTTCAGGATGTGCGCAAGGCCTTTAATATGGAAAAAGCGCTTATATTCCCTTTTGAAGCCACCTACACCTACAAGGAAGACACAACAATAGACGGCAAAAAGCTTAATGTAATTGAGGTTGCCTACGAATTTTCTTATGAAGCAACAGACGAACAGCTTAATGCAGGACAAACGCTTACAGGCTCTACAGGCTGGTCCAAGCAAACGCTTTACTGGGATAACAACCGCGGCTTACTTGACCACTACGATGAAGAGTTTTTAATTAAGATAGGCGACCTTTATGGAAACCTTTATGTCTTTACAGGTACTGCCCATGCCGAGCTTACAGAGTTTACTTCGCTTAATGATGACAATACTGTAAAGCAGCTTCAGGATACCTTTGACAAGCTCAAGCTTTCTGATATTTCCGTAAAGAAGGGCGAAAAGGGGCTTACAATCAGTCTTGATAATATTCAGTTTGAAGCAGACTCAGACGTTCTTATGGAAAGTGAAAAAACCAAGCTCAAGAAAATCGGCGAGCTTCTTAAGCAGTATTCAAACGACCTTTTGATTACCGGTCACTGTGCCGAACGTGGAACTGCCTCTGCCCGCCAAAAGCTTAGCGAAGAACGTGCCGAAGCAGTTGCCTCTTACCTTATTAATCTTGGTGTACGAGATCAGTATCATATCTTTACACTGGGCAAGGGCTCGCGAGAACCGGTTGCTTCAAACAATACCGAAGAAGGTCGCGCCAAAAACCGACGTGTAGAAATAACTATTATGGATTAGTGGATTGCCGCGCCTTCGGCTCGCAATTACGAACAGCGCTTAACTTGTTCCGCCACAAAAACCGGTCTGTTTTGATTTTTCCGCTTTTTATTAACTGACTGAAGGTTTCTACACTGTCATTGTGATTCCAAACCTTAAGCCCCAGGGCTTTATGAAAAACCTGGTTCATGCGCTGTGCGTGTTCCTCCTGTGCATCGTCTTTTGTATAAAAATTGCGGCTCTTTTTTATAAGGCGGTAGGCCAGCTCCCAGTCACAGCTTTCATACTTAATTCCCTGACATATATCACAGCCGCTGCAAACTGCCTGCTCTGCGCCAAGTGCATCCAGCAATACCTGCCGGCGGCACGAGGACGTTTCTGCAAAATCACGGAGTGCAGCTTCACGTGAGCCAGGCTTATATACCGAATAATCCATGCTATCCTGCAGGCTCCAAAGCAAAATTGCCTTGGCAATGCTTCCGTCACGTCCGCCCCTTCCCGCCTCCTGAATATAGGCTTCGGCAGTTGCAGAGGCCTCCAGATGAACCACAGTTTTTATATCCTTTTTGTCTACACCCATGCCATAAGCACAGGTTGCACACAGGACTCCGTCACGGCTTTTGTAAAACCATTGTTCGACCTCTTCCTTTTCTTCTTTTTCAAGGCCTGCGTGGTAAAACTGTGCAGTGCCTGGTCCAAAGCAAAAGTTTAATTCACGGGCCATATCCTCGCTTTTGCCGCGGGTTCCGCAAAAAATAATCATGGGACGCTGTTCGGTAGCAGCAAGATATAAGGCTTCCTTTTTTTTGACAGCAGCCTTACGCACATAGTAGTGGATGTTTGGTCTGTCACTTTCGCTTCGGACAATATGGGCCTGACCGTCAAATAAAATTTCTGCTACACGCGACAATACAGGAGGAGACGCCGTGGCAGTAAATGCGGTTATAACCGGTACCTCAAGCTGCTTTAATACCTTGCCAAGCTCAAGATACGAGGGTCTGAAGGAATCTCCCCATTCAGAAACACAGTGGGCTTCGTCAATTGCAACATGACAGATGCCAACCTGCTTTAGCTGCTGAACAAGACCTTCATTCTTTAGCACCTCGGGGTTTGCAATTATGATTTTTGCCCCTTCCTTGAGCTTACGGAAATTTTCCTGACGTTCCTTTGCTGTCTGCCCGCCCCTGAACATAACGCTGCGCAGGCTTCCTTCTTCCATACGGCGCTGCTGGTCTGTCATAAGGGCAAGCAAAGGGTAAATTACCAGGGTTGGGCCATCTAAAAGCAGGGCCGGCACCTGAAAGCACAAGGACTTACCGGCTCCCGTAGGCAAAAGGACAATCTGTCTTCCCTTACAAAAGGCATCGTCCTGAGTTTGCAGCGTCTGTTCATTCTTAAGGTTTTCATAGGCCTCCAGAATATTTGCTACAACCATTCTTTGCCATGGAAACATATAGCGTATTCCAAAGTTTTTGTACGCGGCCTTGGCAACCGGGTCGTCCTCGTAAATAGAGTCATCTTCGTCAATTTTGATTAATTCTTCCATACTATAGTTAACAAAAAAATTTGAGAAAATAGGAAGTAAATTTTAAGAAATTTAAAAATATTTTGATTTTTTTGAGGATTTCTAACTTTTTTTATTCAGAAGCTTCTTCTTTGCTTTCTTCTTTCTTTTCTTCTGCAGGCTTTGCCGGTGCGGCTTCGGCTGCTGCCTTTTTATCCTTCTTGCTCTTGCGAGGCTTTTTCTTATAGGTAAGAATGAAATTTGCAGCCCACATTACAAAAAGCATTACAACCAGCGTTACAATTACACGCCAGTCCTTGAGGATATTTAAAACAAGTGCAAAAAATTCCTTAATCTTCATAATATATTTATCGGCAGACAGTTCCCAATTCTAAGGATTTTTTCTATAATGACCTGTATGGTTGGAATCATTGATTTTAATGCAGGAAACATTACGAGTCTCGAACGCGCTCTGGAATACTTGAACATTCCTTATGTTACTTCTAAAAATCCGGAGGAGCTTGCCAAGGCAAACTGTGACCGCTTTATGTTCCCTGGAGACGGCGACGACGCTTATGCTATGCGCGAGCTTAAAAAAAGTGGCTTTGATGTTTTTGTACGCGAACAGGTTGCTGCTGGAAAGCTTTTGTTTGGAATCTGCGTTGGTTCACAGATTATCTTTGAGCATTCAGAAGAAGGCGACACAGAATGTCTTGGTCTTGTAAAGGGTGAAATAAGACATTTTTATTCAATCAAGCCTGAGCTCAAAAATGAAAACATGAAGGTTCCTCATATGGGCTGGAATAACCTTACTTTTGAAAATGGTGACTGCCCTATCCTCAAGGGAATCAAAAATGATTTTGACGTTTATTTTGTTCACTCTTATGTAATCTGTCCGAGCGACCCGAGCGTGATTAAAGCAAGCGCAGATTATGGAATTAAGGTTCCCGCAGTAATTCAAAGCGGAAACGTTTTTGCAACCCAGTTTCACCCGGAAAAAAGCGGAGTTTCTGGTTTAAAGATAATTGAAAATTATTGTAACTTATAAGCGGATTGCTTCGCTGCGCTCGCAATGACGTCATTGCGAGCCGTAGGCGAAGCAATCCATTGGCAAAGGAATAAATATGCTGAAAAAACGAATTATAATCTGTCTTGATGTAAAGGACGGACGCACCACAAAGGGTGTAAAGTTTCAGAATAATATAGATATAGGTGACCCTGTAGAAATGGCTGCAGAATATTACCGTCAGGGTGTAGACGAGCTTGTTTTTTATGATATCATTGCAAGCGCCCGTGGCCGTGGCCCTATTCTTGATTTAATTTCCCGTGTAGCACAGCAGGTTTTTATTCCCTTCTGTGTTGGTGGCGGAATTGGAACAATAGAAGATATCCGTTCTACAATTTTAGCCGGTGCAGAAAAAGTTTCACTCAACAGTCAGGCAGTAAAGAACCCGGGACTGATTACTGAAGGCGCACGCGTATTCGGCAACCAGAGTATTGTTCTTGGAATGGATGTTCGCCGTGACCCTACAAAACCAAGCGGCTTTGGAACAACAATAAACGGTGGCCGCGTAGACACCGGCTTAGACGCTCTTGAATGGGCAAAACGTGGTGTAGAGCTTGGCGCCGGTGAAATTGTCTTAAACTCCATGGATGCCGACGGAACAAAAAACGGCTACGACATTGAACTCACCCGCCTTATTTCCGAAAACGTTCCTGTTCCTGTAATTGCAAGCGGTGGCGGCGGAACACCACAGCATCTGGCAGACGTCCTTACAGCCGGCAAAGCAGATGCCGCCTTAGTTGCAAGCATGGTTCACAACGGAACTTATACTGTAGGTCAGATTAAAGAAGAATTAGCCAAAGACGGAATTCCTATGCGAATGTAGATACCGGTTGCTCGCATAGTCTTTTAGGCTTACTCCATAACCATCACCGACTTGAGGAGAATATCCTTGCCGTTGATGTAGACGTTTTCACAATTTGCAAGTTCCTTGGCGAGTTTTTCGTTTATTGTTATTTCTACGGTATTGTCCTTGACTTTTATATTCCCATCAAATGTGCCGCCTTTTACCTTAAGATTTTTCAACGATGCTGTATTGTTACTATTATGCCAGGTTAAATCTAAATCATGATAGGCAAGTTCAAGAATAGGCTCTGAACCACTTTTTTCAAGTTCAATCACAAGCCTGTATTTTTCTGGAGTTGAACGATAAAATGTTGTTGATTTTATCTGATATGCATTCCAATCTTTCAGTTCATAAGGCTCATTCAAAAGATTCTTTCCAACAATGCTTTCAACTTTAACTTCGTTCTCTTTGATAAAGTCTGTGCTTAACGGATACTCTTTACCTTGCGCTGAATACAGAATTGTATCTACATATTCTGTATCATGCCATTCAAGATTACTGGCATCAAAATAATTGAAATCCCAGCTCATATTACACATCATTGATACTGCGCAGGAACGACTATCTTTTGTTACTTCCGCCATAAAATCTCTTATTGAGTTAATTCGTTCCATGATATTGGATATTGGTGAGTGTCCTACTTCTGAAACATAAACCGGTATCTTCTTCTTAAAATAATATTTGTCCATGTTTTCGAATGCTTTTTTTGTTTCGGTTTTTATTCCATCGGTGTACAATTCTTTATGCCAAGGTGGAGTACCCATAGGATAAATATGAACAACAGGAATAAGCTTGTTTTTTACTTTGTCCTTAGGCATCTTAAACATACTGTTTGTAATATTTTTCCAGCCGCTTGCAAGTCCTGCAACCATAACAAATCTGTTCAGATTGTTTCCGCCTGTTGAACGGATTGTGTCTAAAATAACCTGATTGTATTCATTCATAACAGCAAAATCTTTTTTACATACTACGCAGTCTGTTTTTTCATAAAAACAATGCTCATGATAGCTGTCTAGCGGTTCATTTAAGGTTTCAAAAATCATATGTTCATCATAAGAATTGTTGAATGCCTCTGCATACTGTCTCCAGACAGCTTTTAGAAATTTTTCAGATTCTTTCTTATATTTTTCATTTACAATATAGCCTGCATAATGAATGTCATTTTCTACTCTTTTTTTGTAGAATTCGTTATTCATATTCTCGTTACCTGGTCCACAAAGGATGACATACATGCCTTCTTCAATGCACCAGTCAACAGATTCTTTGATTGCTTTTATATAACGGGGATCGATGGTGTAATTTTCATCCAGAATATGTGAGCCGGGATTTGTCTGAAGGCGAATTGCATTAAAACCTTTTGCTTTTATAGCCTGAATTATTTTTTTTGTAAGCTTTATTTCGTGCCAAAAGTCATAATCCATCCCAAAATCTAATTCCCCTGTATTTGGAAGGAAAATCTGATATTGTAAACCGACTCCAAGATTCTTTACAAAATCCCATGCATTAATAGCCGCATTTATCTTTCCAGAACTTTGTGTATCTATTACAGGAGGTTCAGAACTTGCATGTATATCTGTTAGATCTGGATTGTCTACATTTTCAAGTACAATAGATTCAATTGCAAATTTTTCATATGGACAGTTCCATGGTGCAGCAAGCATAATTCCATTGAGTTTTTTCTGACCACTCCTAAGAGGAATAACCATTTCATTGATATATGAAGGGCAATAAATAGCACTGTCAAAGTATCCAATTGAATCATCTCCATAATCTGGAACAAAAATAAATCCCTTATCACCAAGAGCTTTGTATTTGATTCTAAAAATGTTATAGTTTGAAATATCCAGTTCATTAAGCCATATGTATATATTGGAATCCTGTTTTTTGAAGGCAACGATCTTAGTTGCCTTGTCAAAAGTAACTGTCCTATTATCGTTTGCAGCAGGTATTCTGCTCAAATCCACAACATACGGCTTAACGTTCTGCGCAAAAACCGCAGTTCCAATAAGAGTACAAATAATAAACAGGGTGATTTTTTTCATAAATTCTATATTTTCACTTTGCCCAAAAATAAATCAATCATATTAATATGATGAACTCCTTCCTGTTGATCCGGGTACTTATCGAGCGAGATGATATAACGCGGATAGCCATCCTTTATACTTCTAAAAGGACGATATTCACGTTCTTTTATTTTTTCGGTAGCCTTATCATCTTCGCCATGCAAGGTATATGTAACCTGTATGTAAGCATAAGATTGATTTTTATCCCTGACTATAAAATCACACTCAAAATTACCAATTATACCTACGCTGACTTCATATTCATGACTTTTCAAATACAGATAAACAAGATTTTCAAGTGTTGGGCCAAAACTCATACGATTATCAGTATTTGTTGAAAAATATATTGCCATATCTGCTAGATAATATTTTTGATCACGTTTGATTGATTTTTTGCTTTTTAAATCAAAACGATTACATTCATAAATGATTTTTGCTTTTTGTAAATCTTCGATATAGCCCCGGACAGTACTTGGCTTTGTTGAAAAACCTTCAGCTTTTAAGCAGTTGATTAGATTTGAAATTGAAAACGGAGCTGAATAATTGTTTATCAAAAAACTTTGCACTCGTTCATAAACTGCAATATTTGAAATTCGTTTTCTTGTCTTAACGTCCTTTTCAAATATCTCACTTATGATTCCACGCGTATATGTCTGACGGGCATTCATATCAGGGAATTCCAGAGTTTTAGGAAAACCGCCGTTTATTATATATTCATTGAATTCTTTTTCCATGTCGGGATCAATCGGATTTTTAAAGAATCTTTTCATTTCAAGAAATTCGTAAAAGTCCAGTGGGAAAGTTTCAAATGAAAGATAACGTCCTGTAAGTTTAGTTGTGATTTCATCACTTAAAAGATAAGAATTTGAACCTGTTAAAAAAACAGAATAACCTTCTTCAGAGTATGCCTGCACTACACTTTCAAATTTTTTTACATTCTGAACTTCATCAATAAAAAGATAATGAAAGCCTTCAGTGGTAATTAAAGATTCAATTTTTTCTTCAAGTTGTTCTGCAGTTTTTATATTTTTAAAACCACGCTTGTCCAATGGAAGGTATATGATTTTTTCTTCTTCCACACCATTCTGGTACAGTTCGTTTATTACAGCTTTTAATATAAATGATTTTCCACAGCGTCTGATACCTGTTATGACTTTCACAATGTCCGAGTCATAAAAGGGCTTGAGTCTTTCAAGATATTTTTCACGTGGATAAACCTTACTGAACATAAGTGCTATAACTCCTTATATTGGAATTATATCACATAAATGCCGTTTTAGGGTACTATTTTTTAATATTTTTTAATTTTAGTACCTTGAATCCCTGTTTTAAGAGATCATTTCTGTTTTTCATCTACGAGATAACGTGCTCGAGACGATTCGGTTTCGAAGACGTCTATACAGTACAAGACAGGTTCAGGTTTGCCTGCTGCATACGAAAGGTCTATTCCCTCTTTTTTAAGCAGCTCCACTACTCCGTTGTAAATGTACATGGCAATGCGCTCGGCACTTGGGTTCTGGTCAAACACAGACAAATCATTTAAGTTAGTGTGGTCTAACTGTTTGCAGACCTGACGGAGCGCGTCCTTAAGCTTTGTAAAATCAAGCAGCATGCCCCCTTCGTTGAGCTTTGGACCCCGGACATGAGCATATACCTTATAGTTGTGGCCGTGCAGATTTTCGCACTTGCCGTTGTAATCGCGTAAAAAATGTGCCGCAGCAAAATCGGCTGTTACCCGTACTTCAAACATAGCTTGATTATATCACTTTTATTTTTTTGCGCAAATGGTTATAATAAAATCATGACAAAACAGCTTTCGCAGATTCTGCCGGCGTTCGAAAACGCAGTGGTGGCGGCAGATGGTACTAAAATCGAAGATTTATCGGAAATAAATAATATTCCTGTTACAAACCTGGTGTTTGACTCACGAGAGGCCTGCAAAAATTCACTTTATTTTGCTTTGCCGGGAACACATACAGACGGTAACAACTATATTGCACAGGCAATTTTAGCCGGAGCAAATGCCGTTGTTTTTCAGGGTACGCTAAGCCCTTCTCAGCAGACAGATATAGCCGAAGCAATTATCAAGCGGACAATGAATAACGCATTAAGCGATGAAAGTCCAAAGTTTGCACCAGCCCTTATTAAGGTTCCGGATGCACGCTTTGCAATGGCACCACTTTCTGCACGCTTTTATGATAACCCAAGCGAACGCCTTATTGTTATTGGTGTAACCGGCACCGAAGGCAAATCAAGCACCGTAAGCTTTATATGGCAGCTGCTCAGAGCCGCAGGAGAAAAGGCCGGCTTTATAAGCACAGTAGAATATTCCTTTGGAGGTGACGCACTTCCTAACCCGCAGCATCAGACAACTCCTGAAGCACCAATCATTCAGCATCACTTAAACGAAATGCTAGAAAACGGCTGTAAGTATGCTGTTGTAGAAGCTTCTTCTCACGGACTTTCAACAAAGCTCAACCGCTGCGGAAATATTCTTTTTGACTGCGGCGTGTTTATGAACGTTACGCTTGAGCATCTTGAGTTCCATAAAAACTTTGAAACCTACAGACACGACAAGGCAAACCTTTTCCGTGCACTTGATAAGCACAGTCACATAAAGACAATTGCCGGAGTAAAGCAGAAAATCAATTCTATTGGAATTGTAAACCTTGAAGACCCTTCGGCACAGTATTTTATTGAAGCAACAAAGCAGCCGGTTTATGGCTTTACAACAGAAGGAAAGGCCGGCAAGGCAGCTGCAGAAAGCGGTTCACAGGCAACACCACTTCCGCCTATTCCGGAAAACCTGCGCTATATGACTGCCCGCAATATTGCAAGTGCAACCTACGGCTTGAGCTTTGATGTAGATGCAGATGGAACTAGCTCTGTTTATCCGGAGCACTATGATCCAGTTGTGCCTCGTCCTAACTGTCATTTTAGTGTAAGAGCAAGTCTTCCCGGAGCCTTTAATGCCTACAACCTCATGGCAGCAATTACAGCAGTAAGCAGCGTTACAGACAAAAGCTTTGAAGAGCTTGCAGCCCTTGTTTCTGAGCTTACACCAATCAAGGGGCGCATGACTGTAATTGATGAAGACCAGCCATTTGAACTGATTGTTGATTACGCCCATACACCTTCGAGCTTTGAAACAATTTTCCCGCCAATCCGTAAGCGCTGTACAGGCCGCATGTTTGCTCTTTTTGGAAGCGGTGGAGAACGTGACCTTACGAAGCGTCCGCTTCAGGGACAGATTGCAGCAAAGTTCTGTGATGTAATTGTGCTTGCAGATGAGGACCCTCGCGGTGAAGATCCGGTAGAGCTGCTCAAAATGATTGCAGCCGGTGCCGAAAAAGAAGGAAAGGTCATGGGTGAAAACCTTTTTATAATTCACGACAGACCACAGGCTATTCGAGAGACCTTCAAAATGGCACAAAAAGGCGACATCGTCCTGTTGCTTGGAAAGTCACACGAAAACAGCATAATATACAAAGATTACACAATGCCTTATGATGAAATCAGCGAAGCAAAAAAAGCATTAAACGAGATGGGATATACACAGGGGGAATAAAATGAATATTGCAGTAATATACGGAGGCCGTTCCGGCGAACACGAAGTAAGCTTAGTTTCTGCAGCAGCAATTGCAAGCCACATCAAAAAAGAAAATAAGGTTTTGTTGATTGGTATTACAAAGGAAGGAAAATGGTACCTTCAGGACGATTCTGAATACGAGCGAATCTGCAAGGATACCAAAGCCGTACTTACAATCAAGGAAGACGAAAGCAAGGCTGTAAGCATTGTTCCTGCCGGAAAAAAGAATGCCTTTGTTGCAGGCGGCAAGCCTTTGGACGTTGATGTAGTTTTCCCTGCCCTTCACGGAACCTACGGCGAGGACGGTACAATTCAGGGCTTGTTTGAAATGGCAGACATTCCTTATATCGGCTGTACCACACTTGCTTCGGCACTTACAATGGATAAGGAAAAAACAAAGCTTATCTGGCAGAGTGTAAGCCTCCCGGTTGTTCCATATGTCTGCATCAAGCGTTCTGTTGTTCTGGACAGCGTTGTTTACGATGCAGTTATTGAAGAAACCGAAAAAGAGCTTGGATATCCTATGTTTGTAAAGCCTTGCTGTGCAGGAAGTTCTAACGGTGCTTCAAAAGCCAAGGACCGCAAGGAATTGAACTTTGCAATTATGGAAGCCTTTAACTGGGACGATAAGATTCTCGTAGAAAAATCTCTTGATAATGCACGCGAAATTGAATGCAGTGTTACAGGAAACTCAGTTACTTACCCTGCAGACAGCGACGTAGAAGAGGTTGTTGCCTATATTCCTGGTGAAATTGTTCCTAATCATGATTTTTACGATTTTGATGCCAAGTACAATGATCCGGACGGTGCAAATCTTCTGGTTCCTGCAGAGCTTAGCGAAAACGATCTTGAAAAAATCCGTAAGACAGCCTGTGCCGCCTACAAGGTGCTGGATGCAACAGGGCTTGCCAGAGTAGACTTTTTTATTGACCGTGATACAAAGCAGGTTTATCTGAACGAAATCAATACCCTGCCGGGCTTTACACCAATAAGCATGTTCCCAAAGATGTGTGATGCTGCGGGACTTAAGTTTGAAGATCTGGTTGACCTGCTCATAAAGGAAGCAGTTGCAAGATACGAAGCCAAGAGTAAGCTTAGTACAAGCAGATAGCACGTTCTTGCGAGCGTAGCGCGTCAACCCAAAAAAAAAGGCCCGAAAGGAAGCTTTCGGGCTTATTAGTTTAACTTTTTATACTAGTACTAGCAGTTCAGGATGCGGAGGATCTTTCCCTGAAGGATCATAAGGATCAAGTCGAGAATCCAGATGATGTTCCATCCAAAGAGAAGACGGATGATACCAGCAATAATCTTGCCTTCCTTAAATCTTGTGAGCCATCCACAAAGCCATGCGGTTACAGGGATGATTGCAAGAATAATACTGATCAATCTTCCCAATCCAAAGTAATCCTTTCCTTTTGCCATAACAGCACTCCTATTGAATTAATTTATATATATATTATAAACCATATTTTTATAAAATAAAGAAATATTTTTTTATTCTGGAAAAAAAACTGGTGTCCGGTCGGGCACACATTATCCGTTCCATAAATTGACTACAAGTTCATTCTGTGTTAAAATAGTTTAATTATTTTAAAACAACAATAAAAAGGGTAACAATATGAAAAAAGGTGTTCTTTACACATTCGGTGCGTCAATCATTCTTATTATATGTTTTATCGCATTCGTACTTCCATCTTCTTTATCTAGAGCAGCAGAGCAGCAGGAAGCTCTCGTGTTCGGTAAATATAATGGCAGAAAAATCAGCTATGAATATGGTTCTGATTTTACAAACTTTCTTTCACAGTATGCAGAAGCATTTAGAAATAATGGCCAGGAAATAAATCAGTCTAACCAGTTTTCACTTTACAGCTACGCATTCAACGCTACTGTACAAAAATATGCACAGGAATATGCTCTTAAGACTGCAGGTTATGAAGTTCCACAGGAATCTATCAACCGTACAATCAAGAATTATTTTTCTGATGAAAACGGAAAATTCTCTAAAAAAGCATATCTTCAGGCAGATGCTTCTTATATCCAGCAGCTTACAGACAGCATAAGAGACAGCTTATATACAGGCCGCTACTTTGATGACTATTACGGAACCTCAAGCACCTTTGGTGGTTATAAGCTTTTTGGTCTTAAATCTTCAGAAGCAGAAAGCGCTTTCCTTGACAACTTTGGTCAGGAGCTTCGTGCATTTAAGATGGCTACCTTCTCTACAAGAGAATATCCTGTAGAAGAACAGGAAAAATATGGAAAAGCTAATTCACAGAAATTTGTAAAATATGATCTTTCTGTAATCACAGTAGAAACAAAGGATATTGCAGATAAGGTTACTTCAAGAATCTCTAAGGGACAGATTACCTTTGAAGATGCAATTGCAGAATATTCAGACAAGAACTACAGCGATTCAGAAGGAAAGCTTTCTAACAACTCACAGTATCAGATTGAAAACCTTCTTGAAGACAAGGATGAGCTTTCAAAAATTACAGGTCTTGCTGTTGATGAAATCAGCCCTGCAGTTCAGACAACTATCGGCTATTCAATTTTCAAATGTGACGGCGCTTCTACTCAGCCGGATTTTACTGCTGACGAAACCTTGAGCGATGTACTCAACTACATTACTACTTATGAGGCAACAATCGTAGAAGACTATTATTCTGATATTGCAAAGAGTTTTACAAAAGAAGCCAAGCAGAGCGATATGGAAACTGCAGCCCTCAATTATGAGAATGCCGTAATTACTGATCTTGAAGCATTCCCTCTGAACTACGGTTCTGTAAGTCTGTTCGGCATAATGGATACAACACCAACAGGTCTTTCTTCTGCAGATACAAACGAAGACTTCCTTAAAAAAGCATTCAGCCTTAAGCTCAACGAATACTCTGAGCCTATTGTACTTAATGGAGATATTGCCGTTCTTCAGTACACAGCAGCTGGTGTTAAGGAAACCTCTGAAGAAGAAGAAAACTCAAGCTATTCTATCCTTATTTCACAGATAGATGAAACTTCTTCTCAGTCAGTTTTGTTCCAGGATCCAAAGCTTGAGAATGACTTTATTGCTGTTTACATCGATAACTTCTTTAGTTCATCCTTCTAATTTTGAATAATAATATTTCAAATTCTACAAAGCCCTGTCTCGTTCAAACGGCACAGGGCTTTACTGTTTCTTACAGGGATAAATATCTTTATTCCAAATACGCTCCCTCAAAGGCAATAAATCAATATATACAAGAGCTTGTGCTGCAGCCGCAGACTATCATTCTTTGTGTGTCTCCTGTTTTAAGCTACGGGCTCAAGGAGCTTGCCCAGAAGCTGCCGCAGGATTGTATAATGCTTGCCTGTGAGTATGAGGAAGAGCTTTATGCTTTAATGCTTGAACAAAAGGAAGCTGTACAGGACGACAGGTTTTCTTTTCTTACAAAGGAGGAGCTTTTAAACCTTGGTCCGCTTTTGACAAAACAGAACGTGACTTTGCAAAGCGGCTTTACACTCCCCCAGTGCGGAACCTTCCGCCGTATAATTAAAATTGACTTTTCTGCGGGCGCACAATTTAACTCACAGCTTTATGACAAGGTTATGGAAAATGCAGTAAATGCACTTATGACCTATTGGGCAAACAGAGTTACGCTTGTAAAATTTGGCCGCCGCTACAGTACAAACTTTTTTAAAAATCTTGCCTGCTGCGATAAAACAATTCCCATTCAGAATTTCTTTGAAAGTGTTGATAAACCCATTATTGTTTTTGGAGCCGGGGAATCTCTGGTCCAGGGAATTGAAGAAGCACGCAAGGGGCATTATGTAATCTGCGTAGACACTGCCTTGCAGCCGCTTGTTGCACAGGGAATTGTTCCCGATGCAGTTTTTATAGAAGAAGCACAGAATGTCATTTCCAAATGCTTTATTGGAATGAGCAGGGTTGAAACCCATGTTTTTGCAGGCCTTTCTTCGCTGCACGCAATTACGCGTTATTTTAAACCTGAACAGCTTAGCTTTTTTACAACAGAGTTTACCCAGGCACGCTTTATAGACAGGTTTGAACAGGCAGGAATACTTCCTCCAAAAAATGAACCGTTTGGTTCGGTTGGAATTACAGCCTATTATTATGCCCTGCTTTTCCGTAAGGACAAGTCTGTTCCTATTAAAACCTACGGCCTTGATTTTGCATATTCTGCAGGCCGCACACACACAAAGGGAGCCATGGCAGATAAGGCACGCTTCCTTTATTCCAGCAGAATCAAAAATGATGCTAACTACGCTGCCGCCTTTAACGAGCCGGCCTTCAAGAAAAATGAAAAGATGTTTACCACGCCGATAATGGTGAGGTATGAGCAGATTCTTGAGGCTCTTCGAGAACCACAAAGAACACATGATACTTTCGGGGTCCCTGAGGCTCTTCAAGAACCACAAAGAACACATGATACTTTCGGGGTCCCTGAGGCTCTCGAAGGGCCCCAGAAGATTGCACAAATTCTACAAGAAGAAGCCGCCTCACTTAAAGAACTAAAATCCCTGCTAACCGGCGAAACAAAGCTCCCTGCTGATCAGCTGGAGCAAAAGATAACAAAGCTTATTCAGGAAAGAGAATATCTGTACCTGCACTTTCCGGACGGGAACAGGTTTGCATATACACAGTCATTCCTTAACCGTGTGCGCGTAGAAGTAGATTATTTTTTGAAGATATTGAATCAATAACGTGGATTGCCACGTCACTACGTTCCTCGCAATGACATGGGGAAAGGGGCTCGCAATGACAGAGTGCGCCTAGTTATCCTCTTTTTCCTTCAATACTGCCAGGAATGCGCTCTGTGGTAACTCTACATCACCAATCATCTTCATGCGCTTTTTACCTTCCTTCTGCTTTTCCAAAAGCTTACGTTTACGGGTAATATCACCACCATAACACTT
>JAFZYR010000079.1 GCA_017616165.1 Treponema sp. | reverse complement strand
GTTCCTCATATTTTTGAGCGAGTTCATCAACTTCTTTTTCGATTTTGCCTGCGCACGATGTATATAAAACAAGAGAAATAAAAATCAGGCTTGTAATATAAATACACTTTCTCATACCCCTAATTCTAACATCAATTGTGTATTGAATCCACAATAAAAAGCAAGGAAGAAGTATTGGAAAAGTGTATATTTTTCTTGTGTAATTATATAGAAAAGTGTATAATTTAATCAGAATAATATATAGAAAAGTGTAAAAAAAATAACCGGAGTTGCAATATGTTCAGAAAAATAAAGGCCTATATCTCAGATTTTCTTAAATCCGACACACAAAAGGTTTTAATAATAGATGGTGCACGACAGGTTGGAAAATCTTATATCATTCGAGAAGCAGGAACCGAGCTTTTTGAAAATTATGTAGAAATTAATTTGCTGGAAGATTCTCTGAATAACCGTTATTTTGCAAACACAAAAAGTACTTCCGATTTTTATCTACAGCTTAGCATGATTGCAGGAGACAGGCTTAAGGAAAAAGAAAACACTCTGATTTTCCTGGATGAAATACAGGCTTATCCTCATCTTCTAACTTTGCTCAAGTTTTTAAATCAGGATAACCGTTTTACATATATTGCAAGCGGTTCGCTTCTGGGAATTACTCTCTCTCAGACTTCTTCTATTCCAATGGGAAGTATCGAAGTAAAGCAAATGTATCCAATGGATTTTGAAGAATTTCTTATTGCAAATAATTTTGGTGAACTGGCAATTTCTGCACTTAAAGAAAAATTTAAAAAAAGAGAAACACTGGAAGAAAATATTCACAATAATCTGCTTGGATTATTTAAGAAATACCTTCTTTCTGGTGGTTTGCCTGATGCTGTTAAAACTTTTGTAGAAACTAATAATATTGTGAGTGTCAGGACAATCCAAAATCAAATCCATGAATATTATGGCATGGATGCGTCTAAATATGATTTAGAACACAAACTCAAAATCAAACGAATATATGATATGATTCCATCAACACTTGAAAATAAGAAAAAAAGAATTGTTGTTCAAGATATCGAAAATAAAAAAGGAAAACGCTTTTCAAGTTATCAGGATGAGTTTGATTATTTAATAAACGCTGGGGTTGCTCTTGAAGTAAAGGCCATCTCAACTCCTGTGTTTCCTCTTAACGAACATTCGGGCAAGAACCTTTTAAAACTTTATCTGAATGATGTTGGCATCCTTTCCGGTATTTTGTATCAGAACAATATCAGGGCAATTCTTGATAGCGAAAACAGCATTAATCTTGGGACATTGTACGAAGCTGTAGTTGCACAGGAATTAAAGTCTCACGGCAAGCAGCTGTTTTATTATGACAACAAATCAAAAGGTGAAGTTGATTTTCTTATAAATGATTACGACTCTCTTTCAATTCTGCCAATAGAAGTAAAATCCGGAAAGGATTATTCTGTTCATTCTGCTCTTAACAGCTTTCTGCAAAACAAAGATTACAACGTTTCAAATGCCATAGTATTTTCCAACGAACGAATAGTTACCACTACACCAGCCGGTATAACATATCTGCCGATTTATTATGTGATGGGATTGTAGAGGTAGGGAGGCTTTAATTATGATATATCTCCGTTTATTTTCACAGGATCCGGTTACAATTTTTATGGCGGCGCTGGTGCTCGCATTTGCGGTGGGGCTTTGTTTTGCCCGAAAGCCTCTTGGTAAAACGCGCCGTGGTAAAATTATCTGGCGTGCTCTTTGTTTTGTGCCTCTGGTAGCATGCGTAATTCATTTTGCCTGCTGCAGGTTTGTGGGAAGTGGCTGGTATACCCGACATACTTACGGGGCATTTTATCTGGCGGCACTTGTAACTGCATTTTTCCCACTTTTTGATTTATGGAGAATCCCGGCAAAAGTTTTTTCAATCATTCTGCCGGTTTGCGCGGCTGCAGCTTTTCTTTATACAATTGTTTATCCAATGCCATTTAATTCCGGGCTCAGAAATTATACAAAGCAGTCGTATACTCAAGGGTTTGTGTCGCTCACAAAGGATCTGGAAAAGTATTATTCACTCAAGGACTGGAAAAAGACCGACATTCAGGCAATTGCAAAAAAGATTATGCCTGCGGTAGAAGAAGCAGAACGCAAAAATGACGCAGGACTTTTTTATGCTGCCATAACAGCCTTTGGTTATTATTTTTATGATGGACATGTTGGCACCTGGCCGGAAGGGGACAGGGATGCCTGGGAGCGTGGACTTATACTTCTTGGTGGAAACGATTACGGCTTTTCCATGTTACGTATTGATGATGGGCGGGTAGTGGCAATTCTTAGCGAGAGTACTTTACCGGCGTATCAGGCAGGCATTCACAACGGAACTCAGATTATTGAATGGAACGGGAAACCAATTGAACAGGCGCTCGCAGAAACAGAATGTATTTACCAGGGAGATAAATATCCTGTAAAAGAAAACGAGGATTTTTTCCGCCCGGTTTTTCTTGCAACACGGGGAATGGGAGAAAACACAGATATTGCACAATATCTTATAAGCCGTGCCGCCGCGGATGGTACATATGATGCGCCAAAAGCCAGAGTAACTTTTCTTACAGAAGAGGGCGAGCCTTGCACAGTAGAACTTGATTGTGTAGAAGACGGTCTTAATACAATTGAATATGTATTACAGTATTTGATTTCATTTGGCGTATATCCGAACCGCTATGGCGTAGATAAAAACTTTGATGCAAAAATGATAAACGATGATACTGCTTACATGCTCCGTTATTCTGAAGAATATAATTATTGGGGAGATATATTTTCATATCTTACAGGAAAATACCCTTCGTTCAAAAAACGCCTGCGCCGTCAGCTGGAAGATTTAAAATCACAGGGAATGAAAAATCTGATTATTGATGCCCGCAATAATATGGGAGGTTATCCGGCTCTGGGCAGCGAAACTGCAAGTCTTTTTTCTGACCGCACCTTTGCAACCGATTCTACCTATTCCGACATAAACGGCCGCCACAAGCTCATGTTGACCGATTACGTAAAGGCAGACGGAGAGTTTAAGGATATCAATGTGTTAGTTTTAACTAACTCTTATTGTGTAAGTGCCGGCGACTATTTTGTAAGAGTTATGGGTGAGTGCCCCAATGTAACGACAATGGGATTTACTTGCAGTAACTGTTCCTGCCAGCCCCAGGGAGGCCGCGTTATTCTAACAAACAGCATCTGCAATTTTGGCTACACTATCAACTGGCTCTACGAACAGGACGGCAAAACCCGTTTTATAGACACAGATG
>JAFZYR010000034.1 GCA_017616165.1 Treponema sp. | reverse complement strand
TAGAAATCTTAAAATCGGTATACGATATTCTGGAAATAAAGAATTTTAAAAAGGACGAGGTAATTATCCGCGAAGGAGAAACCGGAAGCTTGTTTTACATTCTGTATTCAGGCCAGGTTTTAATTACCCGTGGAACTCCTGCCGGTGATATCATCGCACTTGCAACCCTTAATTCAGAACAGAACATCTTTTTTGGAGAAATGGCTATTATTACCAATGACCAGCGTTCTGCAACAGTAACTGCAAATACAAACTGTAGCACCCTGACCATTTCCGGAGAAAAGTTTTCTAAGCTTTGCGATAAATATCCGGTGCTCGGCTACAGAATCTACAGCGTACTGGCACGTCGTCTTGCAAAAACCCTGCGTGAGACAAATAATGACAAGGCGATTTTGTATGAAGCACTTTGTAATGAGATAGAGATTGGTGTTTAGTCTTCTACCTTTAAAACTTCGCGGCGGTATTTTGTACCAAGCTCGGTGAGCTTGAACTTCTGGATTTTGCCGGAACCGGTCATTGGGAATTCATCAAGGAACATAACCAGCTGCGGCCACTTGAACTTTGAAAGCTTGTCGCGGCAGAACTCAATAACATCCTGTTCGGTAAGAGTTTTTCCTTCGTGCAAGATTATAAAGGCACCTGTAATTTCACCATAGCGTTCGCTCTTTACAGCTGCAACCTGAATATCCTTAATTTCAGGCATCTGAGCTAAGAACTCTTCAATTTCCTTTGGATAAATATTTTCACCACCACGGATAATCATATCCTTAATGCGGCCGGTAATCTTAAAGTTTCCGTTTTCATCCTTTACGCCAAGGTCACCGGAGTGCAGATAACCGTTTTTATCAATTGTTTCGGCTGTTGCTTCAGGCATTTTGTAGTAGCCCTTCATAACGTTCCAGCCCTTACAGCACATTTCACCTTGAACACCAATAGGACATTCCTTTCCGGTTTCTGGATCCAAAACCTTTACATCAATACCTTCAAAAGCATCCCCTACTGTGGTTGCCTTTACTTCAACAGTATCGTTCCAGTGACTCTGGGTCATGCCAGGACTTGATTCAGTAAGACCATATACCGAAGTAATTTCAGGCATGTGCATTTTTTCAATTACGGTTTTCATAAGCTCAACAGGAACGCCAGAGCCTGCCATAATTCCTGTACGCAAAGAGGTCAAATCAAACATGCTGAACATAGGATGATTAAGCTCTGCAATAAACATTGTAGGAACACCGTAAAGCGAAGTACACTTCTCTTTCTGGATAGAAGCAAGTGCTACAAGCGGATCAAAGCTTTCCAAAAGAACGTGGGTACCGCCATGTGTAAGCACTGCCATAACACCAAGTACAATACCAAAGCAATGGAAAAGCGGTACCAAAAGGCACAGACGGTCATTTTCTGTATAGCGCATGCGCTCGCCGATAATCCAGCCGTCGTTGATAATATTGTGGCTCGAAAGCATTACACCCTTTGGGAAGCCTGTTGTACCCGAGGTATACTGCATATTAACAACATCATGCTGGCTAACCTGAGCTTCTATATCGTGAATAATCTGAATATCAACATGCTGTCCAAGCAGAAGCAGCTCCGGTGTAGAATAAAGTCCGCGGAACTTTTCCGGTCCCATAAAAACAACATTTCGCAGACATGGAAAACGCTTGGATTTAAGACAGCCGCGCTCGTATTCATCAATTTCAGGGACAAGCTCTTTAATCATTGCAACATAATTTGAATCCTTAATACCGTCGCAAAGACACAAGGTAGTCAAATCTGCCTGCTTTACAAGATATTCAAGCTCATGTGATTTATAGGAAGTATTAACAGTAACAGCAACAGCACCAAGACGTGCACAGGCAAACATATAAGTAAGCCAGTCAGGAACATTTGTAGCCCAGATACCAATATTATCACCCTTGCGTACACCAATTGCATAAAGTCCACAGGCAAGGTCATCAACACGTTTATCAAACTGAGCATAAGTAAAGCGCAGGTCACGGTCTGCATAAACCATAAATTCGTGTTCTGGGTTATTCTTTGTTTTTTCTCTTAATAACTGGGATAATGTTAACTCTATCATAAAATAAAATATACCTAAAAATATATAAAATTACAATATGAAAATTTAATTTTAATAAAGATTTTTAATATTATTAAACATCAAAAAAAACATTTAAAATTTTTTCCTATCTTTTTTAGAGTTTTATGGTATAATTAACTATAATGGAAAGGTGCCTTGTTGCAATAAGTGGAACCGGAGTAAAGGAAAACGACTTTGCAATATGTTATGAAAAATTAGCCTCTCAAAACTGCTGCCCTAAAATAATCATTTTTTATTCTGATTATGAAGATTTATGGTATTATGCAAAGCAATTTAAAGAAAAATTTGCAGACGCCACTTCAATAGGATGCTCAACATGTATAAATTTCTGTACAGAAGGCTACAGTGAAAAGGGCCTTTCTGCAATGGCAATTTATAGCGGAGTTGAATGCTCCTGCGGCCTTGTTTATGAGGTTTCGCGCCATCCAAAAAATTACAGCCAGCATATCAGGGACGCCCTAAAATCGCTTACCACTACAGATAATACCTGCTGTGTAGAATTTACAACCTCCGGTTTTCGCTGCGAAGAGCTTGTATTAGATACCTTTGAAGAAATCCTTAAAGACACAAATATTCAGGTTGCAGGCTCAACTGCAGGAAGTAATATTGACGAAAAGACTTCTGCCGTTGCCTTAAACGGTGATATTTATATAGAAACTGCAGCCTTTATTTTTATTCACAATCTGGAAGGAAAGATCCAGCTTTACAGAGAAAACCTTTTCCGCCCTACTTCACATCAGCTGCGCATAACAGATGTAGACTGCGAAGAACAGCGTGTTTATGAATTTGAAAATAAGTCTGCAGCTCAGGTGCTTTGTAATCTGCTTAAGGTAGAAAAAAAGGATTTGCTTAAAACCTTAAAAATAAACCCTATTGGAAGAATTGAAGGCGATAACATTTTAATTTCCGAAGCTAAGGAAGTTATGGAGGATGATTCAATCATTTATTATACCCGCCTTTATAATATGACTCGTGTAGTGCTGCTTGAAATGGATCATTTTGAAAGCGTATGGGACGAAACTGCACGACATATGAAAAAGCTTCTTCCTAAACCTTCCTTTTCTATTGCGGTTCATTGTATTTCGCGCTTTTTCCTTATTAAGCAGGAAGGAAAATTTGATGACTTTACCAACAGGCTTTGTTCAATGCTTGGAAAATATATAGGCGTTTCCGGTTATGGAGAACAAATTATGTTCAACAACCTTAACCAATCAATGGTTTTAATCTGCTTTGAATAATTAGACAAAGAGGCTTTTTTAATGTTTAGATTCAACAATGGTACAATTGTCACTAACGAAAACTGTATTGGCTGTAATTATTGTATTTCTCAATGTTCTATAATGGGTGCCAATGTTTCTGCTACAAGAAACGGTAAAAAAATCATAGCAGTAGATTCCGATAAATGTAATCATTGCGGTAAGTGTATTGCTCTTTGTATTCACGATGCCCGCGAGCTTGTTGATGATACAGATCAGTTTTTTGATGACCTTAAAAGCGGCGAAAAAATATCGCTTATTATTGATCCAAGCTTTTATTTTGCCTATGGAGAAAAGGCCTACCAGATATCACAGTATTTCCACAAGCTTGGCGTAGAAAAAATTTATGACAGCTCCTTTGGTTCAGAAATTACAATCTGGGCAACCGTAAAATACCTTAAGGATAATTATGATAAGCCTACCAGAGAAAAGGCCTTTATTGTAAATAACTGCCCTGCCTTTATAAATGTTGTGGAGATGAAATATCCTCAGCTTATTAATAAGGTTATTCCGGTACAGTCGGGCCCATTTTGTACGGCAATTTATGCTCATAAGTATCTTAAGGATACAAATAAGATTGCTTATCTTGGACCTTGTATTGCCAAAAAAGATGAAATACTGACTTCAAATACTCACGGAAATATTAATTATAACCTTACCTACAAGCACGTATGGCAAAAGATTAAGGATATAGACTTTTCAGGCTATAAGCCGTATTACTCTGACATTAAGAGCATTGGCTTTGGACGCTTTACTATAAGGACCGGCTTTTACAAGATGATGATTTCGCGCTTCTTCTCTGTAAAGGAAGTAACTATGGTTCACAGCGGTGCCGGCGACCCTACCTTTAAGAAAATCCTGATGTATACAGATACAGAATATGATAATCTTCAGCCTTTGCTTGCCGAAGTTTATGCCTGTAACCAGGGCTGCTTTGAAGGACCAGGTGCAGAAACCTCTGTATACAAAAAGGGTGAAAACTTTTCGCGCTTCTTAAAGGAATTCAAAGAGTATTTTGAACATTTTGAACCTGCAACAACAGATTACATAAAATCTACACAAACGCTGTTTGAAAAATTCAAGGATTTTGACTTTGAAGATTTTAAACGCGATTTTACGGAACGTTATATTCAGCCATATCACATTTCGGAATCGGTTTATAATGACATTTTCAATTCCATGCTCAAAACCACAGAAGAAAAGCGTCATATAGACTGCGGTATGTGCGGTTACAAAACCTGTAAAAACATGGCTACAGCCATTGCCTATTCCTATAACAAAAAGGAAAACTGTATTCATTACATGAATGACGAAATGATGCATCGTCTTTATACAGATACTGTAGCCAACTGTCCAAACCGCACTGCCTTTGTAGAAAAGGTAACAGAAATCATCAGCCAGAATCCGGATAAAAAATACAGGCTTTACTGTGGTGATATTAATAAATACAAGGTTATTAACGAGCTTTTTGGCAGCGAAATTGGTGATGCAGTTTTGCGAACAATCAGTTCAAAGTTTAATGAAATGTTTACAGGCATCGGCTGGTATGCAAGAATTACCAGCGGTCAGTTTGCAATATTCTTAGAGGAAACTATTGATAATATTCAAAAGATCATGAATCTTAAATCCTTTGACTGTAGTGCTCTTGGAATTAACTACCCTATTACAATGCGCTTTGGTTTTTACAGCATGCAGGACAACAATGATGAAAAAGATCATTCGGTAATGAACATGCTCAACAGCGCAATTCTTGCAATGGACCAGAAAATTACACAGCAGGAAAATACCTATTGTGCCTTTACCCAGGGACTTAAGAAAAAGCAGCATGATGAAGCAAAGCTTTCTTCTCTTATGAAGTCTGCCCTTGATAATAATGAATTTATCCTTTGGTTCCAGCCGCAATACTCTACCTCTTCGAATAAGCTTGTCGGTGCCGAAGCACTTTGCCGATGGATTAATAATGAAGGTCAGATTATTTCTCCTGCTATCTTTATTCCTGTAACAGAAAAGAACGGCTTTATCCGCTATCTTGATAAGGAAATCTGGCGAAAAGCCTTTGGTACCTTAAGACGATGGATTGATGAAGGCTATGATCCGGTTCCAATTTCAATTAATATTTCTCGTGTAAGTCTTGAATCAGACGGAATCTATTACACAATTAAATATCTTAAGGATGAATATAATATTCCGCCGGAGCTGGTACATTTTGAAATTACAGAAAGTGCCTATATCGGTGACGAAGGAAACTTCTTACAGCGAATAAACCTTATCCGAAGTCTTGGATTTAAAATTGCCATGGACGACTTTGGAAACGGTTATTCTTCCCTCAATTCACTTAAGGATATTCCAATAGATATCATCAAGCTTGATATGGGCTTTTTGAACGATAAAAATGCACTTACTCAGACTAACCTTGAAAACAGTGCGCTGCAAAACAGAGGTGGAACAATCATCAGCTCTGTAATCCGTATGGCTCAAAAGCTCAAGTACATTACAGTTGCCGAAGGTGTAGAAAATCAGGAACAGGCTAAATTCTTAAAGAGTATTGGCTGTGATATAATACAGGGCTTTTTATATGCTAAGCCTATGCCGGAAGAGGCATTTATAAAACTCTTAAAGGAAAAGGACAAGCAGTTTGACCTTAATTTTTACCGCGAGAATGAAAAGTTTGATATTGCCAAATTCATAAATCCAACCACACAGGAATCTTATGTCTTTGATCATTTTGTAGGTGCAGCCCTTATTGTTGAATACAATGTTGAAAAAGCACATACAACAATTATGAGAACCAATAATAAGACAAAGGAACTATTTGGAGTAAAGGACCGTTCATTTGATGTTATTAATAATCTTTTCTCAAGATTTGTACAGTCAGTAAACGGCAAGGCAATGAAAGAAGCCTTTGAAAAAGCAACACAAACTATGGACGAGGTTATGTGCGAGGTTAGAATTCATAATCTGAGCAAACACGATGTAAAGCATATCCGCTCGCACATATGGCAGATTAATACAAATAAGTCCAGCTTTGTTTTCTACATCTTGTTTGAGGATATTTCTGAGTTTAAAAACCTGGAAGAAAGCCTGGAAAAATAAAGCTTACTTTACAACAATACAGTTTCTTCCGCTTGATTTAGCCTCGTACATTGCCTTATCAACACGGTCAAAAAGAACCGGAGAAGTATCTCCCTCTTTAATTTCTGTAAGACCAATACTGCAGGTTAAGCTTCCGATTTTTTCAAAGCTTGCAGAGGCAATTTTTTCCTTGAGTTTTTCTGCAAGTTCCTTTGCTTTTTCAATCTTTGTATCATAGCAGACACAAATAAATTCTTCTCCACCCCATCGACCACTTACAATATTGTAATCCTTGGTAAAGTCAATTATTTCTTTAACAAACTGCTTTAAAACAACATTACCTGTAGAATGACCAAACTGATCATTAACCTTTTTAAAGTAGTCAATATCAATCATCATATAGGTAACCGGGATTTTTACAGTATTATAGGATTCAATAGAGTTGCTTATTTCTGTTTCAATGCGTCCATGATTAAACAAGGAGGTAAGCGAATCGGTAGAAGCAAGCTCTTCATATTTTTTAAGGCTGTTCAAAAGCTGAATTGAGCTGTCATGAATATTCTGAACCATAAATACAAAGCGGAAGTCATCTTCGTTTGTAGTTTCTGCACGGCTAAAGATAAGCTTTACCCAGATAAACACACCTTCAAGATTTTTCATCTGACAGTCAAAGGAGGTAGTTCGTCCAGGCATAAGATTTTTCTTTAAGTATTCGGGATCTGTGCGTTCCAGGAAGAGCTTTTGATCCTCTGGCCAGATCATGTTTACAATCATCATGCGCCAGTCGGTATATTTAATGTCGTAATTCTGTGGATTGCTTGATATTTCTGTAACATTGATGCTGTATGCAATATTCTTGATTAAATCTACATACATTGAAAAAAGGAAGGAGCTTTGAATTGTATCAATCTTTTTGTCGGTAAGGAATTCGCGGACGTATTCTGAATTATCAAGCTCATCCAAAAGGAACATATAATGCGTGCATTCTTCATCCAGCGGATAAATAGATATCTGAATAAGATAAGACCTGTCTTCAAAATGCAGCTTTATGCGGTCAACGTATTTACCCTTGAATTTTCCAATCATTGGAATAAAAACATGGTAATCGTCAGTAATCTTGTCTGATTTATCGTTAAAATGAAACCAGAGCTTTTCTACAAGCTTTTCGTAGCTTCCATCATCATCCAGAATATCCTGGAAAAGTCCTGATTTTTTAATAGAGTGGTAGTTGTCCTTCTGGGCATCTACAATTAAAATTGCATCAACTTTTTCGAATAGTAAATTGGAAACTGATTCCTTTGTGTAATCACTCATGATCCAACCCTCGAAAAAAAATATATTATTATTATATTATCATACCAAATTGATAGATTTGCAAGAAAAAAACTCGTCATTGCGAGCGAAGCGTTGCAATCTACGACTTACGCCGGAGTATAAACGACTGCGAGTATCTTTGCAGGATTTTCTCCGTGGCTGTGAACGTGATGCGCAACAATTGATTCGTAGTAAATTGAATCTCCTGCTTTGAGCTCGTAAGTATCCTTACCGTAAATGATTTCTACCTCGCCTTCCAGTACATAGATGAACTCTTCGCCTTCGTGGGTAGAGGTTTTGATTTCTTCTTCTGAGCTTGGGAAAATATCAATTACAAACGGATCCATGTGGCGGCCGGCCTTGTCCTTTGCAAGTGTGTAAAAGTCAAGGTCAGAGTTTACTGCATTTCCACGGTCGCTGAAGCGTGTTACTTCCTTTTTGTCTGCAGCGCGTGAAACTACAGGTCCAAGGTTTTCGTCGTCATCCATAAAGGTACCAAGGCGAACACCAAGCACGCGTGCAATTTTAATAAGCGGAGTTAAGTTTGGAACAAGGCTTCCGTCTTCAATGCTTGCAATCATTTCCTTGCTTAAGTTTGTTCTTTCGCTTACATCATCTATGCTAAGCTTACGGTTTTCGCGAACCAGCTTTACCTTTGCACCAATTTTATTCTTTTCACTCATTTTATTTCATACTCCTTATTAAATGCAGCTTCAATCGTAGCAATATTAATCGGATTAAACTTCTTATTTCTCTCACTGATTGCTTCATCCAAGGCAAACTCAAACGGCTTTGGACCGCTAATCATGCCGGGAATTACCTTTGCAAGACAGCCGAGTACTACCATGTTTGCACCGCGAGGGTTATTTGTTTCCTCTGCCATTTCGTTACAAGGAAGTGCAAGCACTCTGATATCCTTACGGGTTGGTTCTGTATCAATCAAGCTTGAGTTGTAAATTAAAAGTCCGCCGGGCTTAAGCCATTCTTCAAACTTTGTCATAGACGGCTTATTCAAAGCTACTACTACATCTGGCTTTTCGATTACAGGAGAAGCAACCTCTTCATCACTTACGATAACTGAACAGTTGGCAGTACCACCGCGCATTTCTGCACCGTAGGAAGGAATATGAGAAACAAACTTATCTTCACTCATTCCTGCAAGTGTCAAAATCTTTCCGGCAAGGATAACACCCTGTCCACCAAAGCCTGCAAAAATTATTTCTGTTGTCATATCAAATCCTCCTGCACCCTACTTTACTACTACACCAGCAACAGGCTTAGCTGCATCCGGAGTATTACCTGCAGGTACATCGCGGAAAACTCCAAGCGGATAATAAGGCTCCATCTGATCCTTAACCCAGTCTGCAGCAACAGTTGGAGCAACGCCCCAGTTTGTAGGACACATAGAAAGAACTTCTACAAAGCTGTAGCCCTTGCCTTCCTTCTGATATGTAAGTGCCTTTTTAATTGCAGCCTTTGTCTGATTAATATGCTTTACATCATAAACTGCACAGCGCTCAATATATTTTGGTTCAACAAGTGTGTTTAAAAGCTCGCAGGCACGGATAGGATAACCAACATCCTCGGCATCGCGGCCATATGGACTAGTTTTTGTTACCTGACCAACAAGAGAAGTCGGAGCCATCTGACCACCGGTCATTCCGTAAATTGCGTTGTTGATAAAGATTACTGTGATATTTTCACCACGGTTTGCAGCGTGAACTGTTTCACCCATACCAATTGCAAGAAGGTCACCGTCACCCTGATAGCTGATTACAACCTTATCCGGATGAACGCGCTTCATACCAGTTGCAACTGCAGGTGCACGACCATGAGCTGCTTCACAGGAATCAACATTGATATAATTGTAGGCATAAACTGCACATCCAACCGGTGCAACAAGAAGGACATCGCTCTGGATATTCAATTCATCAATTACCTGTGCAATGAGCTTGTGAACGATTCCGTGTCCGCAGCCGCCGCAGTAGTGAGTCTTATTATCCTTCATTGATTTAGGAAATTCATATTTCTTAGACATAGCTTTTTACCTTCTCAATAATTGCATCTACTTTAGGAATGATTCCACCAGGCTCGCCGTAGAAATCAACATCACTAACCTTGTGTCCGCTGTAAAGCTTAACATCCTGAACCATCTGTCCCATAGACATTTCTACGGTAAGGATTTTCTTTGCCTTAGCGCAGGCTGCTTCGAGCTCCTTCTGTGGGAACGGCCAGAGTGTAATTGGTCTGAAAAGTCCTGCCTTAATTCCCTGTTCGCGAAGCATCTTAACTGCCTTTTTGCAAACACGGGCTGCAGTACCATAACCTGTAAGAACAATGTCGGCGTCATCACACATGTAGGTTTCGCTCATTGTTTCATTAGCCTGAATCTTGTCGTAATTTTCAAAAAGCTCTTTTGTATGCTTGTTCAAATCATAGTCATCACCATTAAGGCGAAGTGAAAGAGCAATGTTATTTTCGCGGTCTGCAGTTCGTCCTGTGAGAGCCCAAGGCTTTGGAGGGAACTGTGTAACATATTCAGGAAGGATACATGGCTCACTCATTTGTCCAAGATATCCGTCTCCTAAAATCATACAAACTACGCGATATTTATCTGCAATTTCAAAGGCTTTTACAGTACAGTCGGCCATTTCCTGAACAGTACCAGGGGCAATAACTACAACATGATAGTCACCGTTACCGCCGCCTCTTGTTGCCTGAAAGTAGTCTCCCTGAGCACCACTGATGTTTCCAAGACCAGGGCCTCCACGCATCATGTTTACGATAACTGCCGGAAGCTGTGCACCGGAAAGATAAGAAATACCCTCCTGCTTAAGCGAGATTCCAGGAGAAGAAGATGAAGTCATTGCGCGAGCACCAGCGGCACTGGCACCCATAACCATATTTATAGCGGCAAGCTCACTTTCTGCCTGTAAAAAGCAGCCCTTTTCCTGAGGGAGACGCTTTGCCATATAAGCCGGAATTTCATTTTGTGGAGTAATCGGATAAGCAAAATAAAAGCGGCAGCCGGCACGGATTGCAGCTTCGCCAATTGCTTCGTTACCTTTCATTAAAACTTTCTTACTCATATCTACTCTGCCTCAATTTCAATAACGCAATCAGGACACATAGTTGCACAGAAAGCGCAGGCAATACAGTTTGCCTCATCAATACAAACAGGATAATGAACACCCTGACTATTTGTTTCTTTTGACATTTCAAGGATTTTTTTAGGACATACGCGGATGCATAGCTCGCAGCCTTTGCAGCGTTCCATATTGATTAAAGGTCGACCTTTAGCCATAAATACTCCATATAATAGTGATTAAGTATAATATAAACTAAATATTAATTATTGACAATAGAAAAACTTTAATATTATTAAAATTATTAAATATTATTAAATATTTCGACATTGCGAGCGAAGCGTGGCAATCCATTTTTTTAGATTGCCACGTCGTTACACTCCTCGCAATGACGTTAAATATTAGCAGCCAAACCACTGAGCTGCTGTCTGGTCGGCAAGCTGTAGCAGGACAACCAGCGGATTTTCGAGGAAGTTGGAATAGTTGTATTTTTCGCTGTCGCTCAGGTCGCTAAAGCCCATGTGGCGGCTTACTGCTTCTAAAACCATGCGGTTTTCTATCATAGAAGGCATGATTTTTAGCAGCATAAGCACAGATTCGTTGCCGTGTCCAAGGTTTCGGTTTTCTGATTTTGTCTTATAAAAAGGCTGTTTTACCCAGTTGCCGCTGATATCCTTAGTGTTGCGGTATTCTACTCCGTAAAAGCCGGTTTTGCAAAAGTCATGTACAAGGGCGCTTACAAAAATATCCTTAGCTGTAAGTGTATAATTGTTTGCACCCGGAGAGGTAAAAAAGTTATCGAGTACAGGCTTTGCAAACTCAAGTGCCTGCTTAATAACCATGAGTGTATGAAGGCTCAAGCCGCCTTTAAAGTTACCGTGAAATTTGGTGCTTGCAGGTGCGGTCCAGAAGTCTGTATTATCAAGCCAGTCCTTGAGTGCAGCAGCCTCCATTGGATCCTTTATAATATAATCAATCATATTAATGATTGCAGGCTTTATGTTTTCTAAATTATTGGTGCCGTCTGCATGATGCGGTGAATATTCCTTATAAATGTCCAGAAGCTCAAATACATCTGTAAAAAGCTCGTTTTTCTGTTCGTCGGTCATAAAAGTTCCTCCCATGTCACTTTGTTCCTCGCAATGACGTACGGTTTGTTAATATCGTTATCTCAACTCGTCTGTTTCGTGCTCTTCCTTCCGGAGTGTCGTTGTCTGCAACCGGCTTGGTTCCACCACTGCCCTTTGTAATAAACTGGTCCTTAGGTACACCGCGTGCTGTAAGCTCCCGAACGATTGTATGAGCACGTTCCAAAGAAAGTCCAAGCTCGTCTGATTCATCGCCTACTCTTGCAGTATGACCTTCTACCAGAATCTGGTTTTGCGGTACCTTTTTAAGAAGTGCTGCAATCTGGTCCAGACGTTTTTCTTCCCCAGGCAAAAGCTCAGGACTGTTTGCAACAAACTGAAGGTCCTTTATTATGAGCATTAAGCCCGCATCAGTATCTTTATAATCTATATCTGCTTCTTGTACAAGAAGGTCAATGTCATCCATGAGCTCCTGTGTATTTACACTGGCAGGATATTCTGTAAATAAAGAAATTGTTCCCTTGTAGGCAATCTTTTCCCCTGAATTATAAGTAAAGCTTTCATCTACCTGATCGCGAATAAGCAGTGCAGCTCCTGTTTCCTTATCAAGATAAATTGTAGCATCATGCTTACCCGTTGCAGACTTAAGCTCGGGGTCTCCATCCAGGTCTATGTATTTTGTATTTGTTCCGTAGCGTGTGGCCCAGGCAGCCTTAATTACATAAACCGGACGTCCATTAAAAATCTGGTCTGAGCTGTAAGTGTACTGAACATAAATAGGCATTCTGGTAATTACACCGTCTCCCCTTGGATCCACAGCACGCTCAGAGGTTGCAGTCCAGCTTTCGCCCTTTTCAAGCTCCTTTTGAGGATAAGCAGGAAAGCTCCTGAACGAAGGATACCCGTTATCCTCCAGCATTTCAAAGGTGCCTTCTTCATCTATAGCAAAAACAGAAACAATAGCATCATGAATACCGTCATCCAAAGCTACCGCCGAATGCTTAGTATCCTGTTCAACATAAAAATCACCTTCATAAACCCTGCGACCGTCAGAATAAGAAGGTACAATAAACGACTTAACCTCCCTGCTCATAAGACCAATATACTTGTTATTGTCATACCTGCGTAAATCGGTGCGCTCTGTGAGGATGTAGTTGTCGGTTCCGTTGTAATCTAAGGAAGTGGTCTGGGCCGTAAGAGAAGCCGCGAGGAAGAGACAAATTGTGAATAATGAAAACTTTTTTTTCATAATAAAAAAATATTTGTGCCTGTGACAGGATGTCGAGCCAAGAGATTCATAAGGTTCCATCTCTTGGCTCGGCAGACTGGCACAGGCACCTATTGTTTGTATATTACTTATAATCCCAGGTCTTCGCCAATAAGCACAACCTTGATTCTTCCTGCCGGCTTACAAAACCTTGTTGTTACAAACTGCGCACAGATTGTCCCGCTGGACATACAGTCTGCACACTCGCCGATCTTATTACAAGGAGTATCAATATCAAACCTCTGTGCATTTGCAGGAGCAGAATAACCGCGTACACGTGCATAGGCTGCATCCATATCCTGAACAACCTTATTCATACCTGCAATAATTATTACGTTTTCAGGACCATAGATTAAAGCTGCAACACGGTTTCCCTTGCCGTCAATATTGAACAGCTGGCCGTCTTCTGTAATGGCGTTAGAACTCATAATAAAAGAACCGCAGTTCAAGGCCTTGTGCAATAAAGCTTCGCGCTCGTCCGGAGTAGAAGCTGTATCACGGTCAATAATTGCATAACCGCCTGCAACCAGCTTTTCCTTAAGTCCAAGCTGGTCCATAGTCATACAGCCGCCCCAGGAAACAGAATGATTCTTAGGAATAATTTCCAAAATCTTTTTTACTGCAGCGTCCTTATCCGAAACATAATAAGCTTCAAAGTGTCGCTTTTCCAATGCCTTAACAACAGCAGGCCCTTTTTTTTCATACAGTTTTTTAATTGGTTCTAACATTAGTGGCTCTCCTTAACTCAACTTGAATGTATCAAGCTCGTCGAGCAGACCGGAAACGCTCTGCTTTGTGCTGTTAGAAGAAGCTGTGGTTACTGCTACGGCGTCGGTAATATGCTGAGAGAAGTTTGTAATCTGATTCATTGTTTCTGCAATGTTTCTGGTTACTTCGGAAAGACTCTGCATTTCGCGGAGGATCTGTTCTCCACCAACAAGCATTTCGGCAGAACCATTCTTAACCTCAGAAGTAGAATCGCTGATTGCACGCATGGCTTCGAGTACCTGCTGGTTACCGGCATTCTGTTCTTCCATTGCATTGGCAATAACAGATTCCTGCTGACGAACCTTTTGAGAAAGATCATAAATACTTTCAAAGGCTGTTTTAACGTGACCAATATCAATTGTAATATGACTGATAGCCTCAGAAAGACTATGAAGATTTTCATCAATTGCTTTTGACTGTGAGCTAGACTGCTCTGCAAGCTTACGGATTTCTTCTGCTACTACAGCAAAACCCTTACCTGCTTCACCGGCGTGTGCAGACTCAATGGCAGCGTTCATGGCAAGAAGGTTTGTTCGGCTTGCAATATTCTGGATGATGCTAGATGCCTGCAAAATACCTGCAGACTGCTGAAGTACACCCTCGGCTGTTTCAACGGCAATTTTAACCTGCTGCGAACCCTTTTCCGAAGCATCTGTAAGAAGGTTTACAACTTCGCTGTTCTTTTCAAGAATCTGAGATACAGAGGCAATGTTTGCAACCATTTCTTCTACGGCAGCAGAAGACTGAGTTACTCCGGTAGCCTGTGCTTCAATAGAATTATTGAGCGAGCGGATGTTACCCATAATCTGCTCGATAGATGAGTTAGATTCCTGAACACCTGCAGACTGATTTTCAATTTCAACCTTAATTCTCTTAATGGATTCTGCAATGTTTTCAACGTTATGTCTTGTAGAATCCATGTTCGAAACAAGGTCATCAGATTCAGAAGAAGTACGCTTTGCAGAATCACCAAACTGATTAAGGATTCTGTTGGCTTTTTCCTTAAACTGATTTACACCAAGAATAATAAGACCAAGCTCACTGCGGTTTGTTGCCTTCTGATTTTCTACAGTATAATCATTCTGAGTAAGGGCATCAGTTACGCGGCTGATTCTTCTGATACAAACCTTAATATCATCAGTAAGCAGCATATTTACAACAACAAAGTACAAAAGCGAATAAATTGCAATTGGAGCAAGACGTTCCTGAACCGAAATGGCACCATCAGAAATACTCTTAGGGTTCAAGGTAACAAAGATAAGACACATACAACCCAATACACCAAAGGTCATGGTAAGTACGTTACGCTGAATCAAATCGAGCGGAAGCTCCTTCTTTGTAAAAGGAATCATATGAAGACGTGGTTCAATTGTACGAACCTGAAGGATATAGAACAAAAGACCAATATCGAACAGAGCACCAAGAAGAATCATGTAAATGAACAAGGTAGGACTTCTGTCTCCAAATGAAACAAGCTTCATATTATGTGATTTGATATACCAGTTAATTGCAGTACCCTGAACAATCTGCAAAGAAATTGGGATAACAATATTTCCAAGAGCGGCTATCTTAAGCTTTTTATTTGTTTTTGCTATTAATTCCGGGGTTTCTCTGTATTCAGACAAAAATTTTCTTTCCCAGAAGGCCATTGCAAGAGCAATAATTAAAGTAACAACCGTAATAGCATTAATCAAAGGATGTGCAAAAATGATTGCAAATTCATCATTTGTAAAAAGTTCTGTGATAAGTCCAAGAGGTGTTAATAACAAAAATGGTGTTATGTAAATAAGAACAATAAATAAATATGCATACCACGGAAGCCAAATTCCTGGCTTTGGTGGTTTTGGTGTTTTAGGTTTCTTACTCATAAAAAATAGTCTCCATAATTTTTGTGAATGTAAATATGCATAAACTCCAATTGACTATTTTTTAAATTGTTTTACTCTAATAATTTATTATACATTACTTTTTATTATTTGTTAATATAATAATTCATTATATCCTTATTATTCAAATAAATACAAAATAGTTCTTGACACTACCAATAATTAGTTTAAACTATTAAATATGAAAAAATTAAGTGTATTTTTTATTCTTTTAGCTTTAGTTTTTGTTTCATGTAAGAGTACAAAGGGCCTTGCAATGCCAATTAAGGCTGAAAATCTTGAATCAAATGTATTTGTTGTAACACGCGTTGTTGTAAAATCGGGAACCATTGAGCCTTCTGATGAAGAGCTTATTCAGATATTCCAGCTTCTGCCCTATGCAGAAATGTGTGATTTAGTTCTTGAAAAAAAAGGCCTTCAGCTTGATATCTCCCTTATTCAGGCTGCAGAAATTCCAAATAACATTGAATATACCGTAGTTTGTGATGCCGAAACCGAAGAAGAGCTTGAAGATCTTCCTGAATGGGAAATGAATTTTATTCCGGAAGAAGAAACTACCCAAACCTGTACACTTTATTTTACCATGGATCCGCCGGAGGGTTATCTTAATGCCCAGGCTGTAATGGAAACAATTCAGGTTGTTCCAGCCAAAAAAGAAGGAAAGGAAGATAAGCTTGTACCACTGCAGTCAACTGTATCACAGGTTTTTGATAAATGGACCTTTAAGAATATCTTTGTAGATCCTCGTTCCTGCGCAAGACTTAAGTTTAACAAGCATCTTTTTCCAACCTTTGTAGAAAACGAGCTTTTTGATGTATACAAAATCTTAAATCAGACTGAAGACGGCTTTGTAAATGTAAACGTAAAGGATCTTATTGAAATCCGCTTTAATATTGACGACCCGGGAAATCTTTTTATTTCACCGGCAGAAATTTACAATGCCAAGCTTGAATATGTATTTTCTCCTGGAAAGGATTATATGATTAAGTACAAATTAAAGAGATATAGTCCTGATTCATCAAAATGGAAGGTTATGTTTAGTATTAAAGAAATTAAGCCTAAGCAGACCAAATAAAAGCAAAGCTTATTAGTTTTTTTTCTCTTTCTTTACAGAAGTAATTGTAAAGTTTATTGTCTTTTCTGTTTCTTTGCCACTTTCTATGTCTACATTCCAGAACATTGTAGAAACAAAGGTGGCAGCACTTGTAACAAGCTTAGATGTATCATAATCCGGACGCTTAAATACAATAGGGCAATAATAGTAACCGCAGCCCTCGTTTGGTTCAAAGCTAAAGGAGACACCCTTTACTGTATCTGTAAGTCTTATTACCTGAACATCGTTATTTTCTTTTGTCCTTGCAATTACCTGTCCGGCTTTTTTAGGCTCCAGAACATATACCTGATCCTTTTGAGCTGCTTCTATATTAAAATACGAAACTGTCTGACCTTCAAAATTTACATCAGCAAAGTTAGATTCTACCGCAAGCTTAAGATTCATGGGCTTGGCGCTTTCGTTTTTGAGTATGTATTGAACAGTCATGCCGTTGGAATTAAAGATATACTTTTTGCGCAGGCTAACCTTTTGATGTGTTGGCTTATATTCTGCCTCTGCAAGCAGTAAAAGCTCTTTTTTGCTTGCAGAAAATTTAACTTCCTTGTAAATAATCCTTGAAAATACCCCGTCTCCTGCAGCATCTCCGTTAATATAACGGCTGAACTGCTCGTTGTCAAAAAGATGATCTACAAGTAAACCGCGTTTATAGCCGTCCTCTACCCCGTCATATTCAAATACACGGTTAAGGTTGTCTGCATAGTTTCCGCAGTTTTTCATTATATCAAGCTCTTGGATGCTTCCTCCAAGCAGACTGATATAAGAAAAATAAGATTGCATTCGGCATACATATTCATTAATTCCGTCGTTTGTATAATCAAAACGGCTTATGCCTTCAATAAATTTATTGTCATCGCGTATAAACTTTTCGGCATTTATAAGAGCCCTGTAGGCTTCCTGACGGTATTTTGTATTGCAGTATGGTCCGTGTAAGGTTGTAAGCAGAGCTGTTCCGTTCTGGGCCTCAAGCAGCTTTTCACGGGCAGCCTTTTTCCTCATTTTATCGTTTTGATACTGATTGATGAGGATGGTCATATAGGTAATGTGGTTGTAAAGCCTTTGAGAGTGCTCGTAGCATTCCATAAAATCATAAACAGTATTTTTAACTCCGGCTCTAGACTTGTTTCTTATTGAATAACCGCACCATTGATTAAGGGTTTTATTCATTGTAGAAGCAATATAAACCGGAATCTTCATAGGCTGTTTTTTGCGGTATTCGTCAATTGTAGCACTCTTTAATCTGGAATCCTGATTTTCTTCAAGATATGCCGAAAGCTTATCAAACCATTTATTTTCTATGAGGCTCTGGATTGCTTCGTGTGTAAGGCTAAAAACAATAATTTTGTCCGGTGAAAACTGAAAATAATCATCCTGGCGTTCAGTTTTTTCGACAGCTTTACAAATGTTCTTATCAAAAGCATCGCAGGCTGTGTCGGCAAAAGGCGCAAGCTCGTTGTAATAAGGAATGAGCTCAACAGATTTGCCTAGGTCTGTCATTATATAATAAAGAAAACGTCTTTTACTTTCGGGAATAGACCACGAATCAAGCAATGCGTATTCAATTCCGCTGGTCTGAAGATTATTTACCATGGAAGAATCCCAGATATCTGCAAATAAGGTTATACCGCGAGGCCTTTTACCAATTGTCTGCCTTATTTCGGTACTGAGCATGTCTATCTGAGTATTACGGTCTACATTGAACAGCAAAGGGAGCACCGGAGAATAAAAACCGCCTCCCAAAAGCTCTACCTGGTTACGTTCTACCAGCTCTTTTAAGATAGTAATGAATTCTGTGTGCTTTTTTTTGTAAAAAACTAATTGAGGACCTGTAAAAGAAAAAGAAAATTTGAACTGGGGATGAGAATATAAAAACTTGGCAAGAGGCTTATAAACAGACTGATATACTTTATCGTATTCTTCGGTAGCGTCAGTGCTTACAGACAGTGATCTTAAATTGAAGCATACGTATATTGAATTCATATTCACATATACGGCTTCCCACCCTGCTTGCCGTTTCTTTCTCCTTTTCGTTTATTTAATAAAGCATTTTCCCCTTTTTATGCTTTTAACTTTTAATAATCCGTTCAAATATTTTATAACAAGTTTCCCATATTTTAAAGTGTTTTTTTGCATTCCACAAAACTTTTTGTGTTTTTGACTCTTCACTGCAGGAGGATTTTTCATCCGATTTGTTTGCACAGAGTGTATATTCCTTTGTATCCTTTGGAACAAGACGGATAATATGCAAAGGACATACATCAATACATTTTCCGCAGCCAATACAAAGCTCTGTAATAACTGCAGTACGGTTTTTGATGATAATTGCCTGCTGAGGACAGATTTTTGTACAGTCACCAAGTCCTATACAGGCATATTTACAGTCACAGCCGGTACCTGAATATTCCTTAACCAGTGTGCAGGAATAGCCTTCGTTAAAAATATCGCGTTCCTTTTCAAAGCTTTTATTGCACGAACAGAGCACCAGAGCCTTCATATCAGAAACCTCAGTCTGCTCAATTATAGGTTTTATATATTCAATTTCGCTGTCGGCAATTACAGGATCCTCACTTATCTTATTCTGACCGTGAATCGATGGAAACAGTATGTAAAATAAAAATAAAAGGAGGATTGAAACAGTAAGAATAATTAAAATCAAAAGGATTATTGCTAAAATCATTTTATAACCCCCGGATTAAACCATAAAACATCAAATACAGAAATAATAAGAATTATAATTGCAATGTAAAGGAAAAGCCTGCAAAAATATTTTTCTGTATCTGATTTGTAATTGCTGCGTTTAAAAGCATTTATAAACGGAAGCAGCAGGAGCACCGAAAGAATACAGCTGAAGGAAATAGTAACTGTATTTACAAACGAAGTGCTTTCTGAAACCGAAAGAATAATTACCAGATAAGAAAAAACAAACTCTGTAGCAGATTTGCCGCTTGTAAGACGAACCAGAGCCTCCAGGAAGGCATTAATCAGAATAAAAATGAGGAAGCTTACAAGCGGGAAAAGCTCGGCTATCTTTAATGGGACGAGTATTCCCTTAGTTACAAACCATGAAAGCATGGAAGAAATGAGAATTGAAATTAAAATCTTTGTACAGAAGGTAATGTTTTTTACCTTGGTGGCATCAAACTCAATAACATTGTTTGTGCCAATTCCATAAATAAGGATTACCGAGGCAAAGCAAATATAATAAAGCGAAGTACTTAAAAAGCTCATTTTTTTACCTCCGCTCTTTTAATTATTGCAATTTTATTACGCACATAAATATGAATAAAAAGCAGCACCGAAGAAAGCACCATAGCACCCGGAATTGAAGCAAAGATTGAGAAAAAGCCCAGGCGGTTATCCGGGATTATCACCTTTTCAAAAATCTGATGATTTTTACCAAAGAAGGTAAAGGTTCCGTAGCCAAAGATATCTCTTAACAGGAAGAATAAAAGCGCATAAACAGAGAAAGTAAGAATATGAACCATGTTTATACGAAGTCTTTCCTTAAGCTGCATTTCGTTGTTGGAAAAAACATAGCCAATGACAAAGAACGAAACCGGCATAAGATAAACTATAAAGCCAAGCGTAAGCATAATTTCCGGCTGGAATACAATCATTATCTGCCTGCAAAGAATGGTTGAAGAAATGATGAGTATAAGAACAATGAGTGTATTAATTTCTTCGAGCTTCATCTTTTTTACAAGAGAAACTGAAAGAGTTCCAATGAGCATTAAAATATTAAGCTCAAGCACAAGAGTAACACCATAAACAAAACGGCCCGGAGAAGGCACTAAAATTGCAAGAATTGTTGCAATAAGTAAATAAACAGAACGTCTTTTCATTAGTCTTCACCTCCCCCTTCAAAAATATCCGGTACTTTCTTTTGCCAGTATTCCCTTCGTTTATCCGGTGAATCGTAGGTAAGCTGAGTCCTTACGCGTCCGTGGAGCGAAGAATAACCGGCAAAAACAACCTTATCCGAATATGCGGAAGGATCATATATAAATACTGCTGGAAGCGGACCATACAGCGTTGTTATACGAATGATAATTGCGTTTACAGTTTTATTTGCTGTTGTATCATTTACAGTATAGGCGGCACAGCTTGTTGTAATAGGTTTGTTTATTTCAACAGCACCTGTTACCTTATATCTGCCGTTTTCATATTCATCCAGAACCTTCTGAACGGAGTTTCCAAGATTTACAGACCAGGACTTTTTGGAAGCAAGCACCGGATAAATTAAAATGCCGAATACAAAAACAAGAATCAAAAGGAAAAAGGCATAATTTGTAAAGAACTTTTTGTTGGTAATTTCGGCCATCTTATTCCTCCTCCTTTTCTATCTTTTTTTCCAGTATTTCAGGACTAATCATGTTCATAATTTTGTCCATGTGATTTTCTTCTATGTTGCGGATAAGAAGATTTAATATATTGCAGATTATTACTACGTAAATCATGCCGATTGGCGAGGTTCCGCAGCCAACAATAAAGAAGGCGGCAATGCCTGCAAACAAGGCATAAATTATTTTACCGATTATTGTCATTGGATGCGTACCAAACCATTGAATCATAAAGACTGCAACAAAGAGGGTTCCGCTTGTAAACAGGGCAAGAATGATGTCTCCTTCATTAAAGGTTCCGCCTGTCATAAGCGGGAAGAACATTCTTACTAAAACTGCATAAACAAAAAGGAAGATTGTCGGTATGAGCAGTGAAAAAGAATTGTCCGAAAAAAGTACAATCGAAGCAATTATCGTAAGCAGATTAAAACGGAAGGCCGGAATTACCGAATGTGTATCCCAAAGCATGGAAACAAGTCCCTGCGGCAGAGTTACCTTAAACTTAGAAAACAGCATAGTGTTCAGATAACCTGTAAACGAAGAATCAAAATCATAAATCGGGAAGGTTCCGTTATTAATGAGTGCAATTGAAGGATTTTTTGTGTTGAATAAATCTGTTGTAATAAGAAAATCCGGGAAATAGCTTTTGCCAATAAAATAGGCAATCAAAACCGAAACGCTGATTATATTAATCCAGAAATTTTCCGTGTCTTCAAAAATATACTTAAAGATTAAAAGAGTTATAAATGAAATGAACAGCACTGTAACAGGAGGATAATTTTCGGGTAAAAGCATTCCCACAATCATTCCCTGAATAAGATTTGTTAAGAGTAAAAACTTATTTTTGCGTATAAAAAGATAATGAATAAGACTTGCCAGGATGGAACCGATTGTTGAGCAGGCAATTACAATTATTGCATTAAAGCTTTTGGAAATAAAAAGCATGATAATCTGCAGAGTAAGCAGAATAAGAATCTTAAGAGAAACAGCCGAAATGGACGGCTTTTCATAAATATATGGCTTAAGAGAAACTACATTTTTATTAAGCTTGTCCTGTTTATTTTTCATCTAACTTATCCTTGAGCAGAGTGATTACCTGACATAAAGGTATTCGGGCCTGACAAACCTTATTGCATTTTCCGCAGTTTATACAGAGAGTTGCCGTGCGTATAAACTCCTGCGGCATTGGCAGATGCCTTAATACATATTCATAAAGCATATCCGGTGCAATATTTACCGGGCAGTTATAGCGGCAGGCTCCGCATTTTACGCAGGTATAAACCTGACTGTCTGTTGTATTTGCCTTGGAAACAAACTCTATGGATTTTACTGCCTTGGTTACAGGAACATCCATCCAGTTTACAGAGCTTCCGCAGTTCTTTCCGTTTATGATTATAGCTCCCGGATTTTTGATAAGTCCTCCAAGCTGATTTACAAGCTCCTTTAAAGTAAAGCCTATTCTTACGCTCAAAAAGCAGCTGGCAGGAATGCAGTTTCCGGTAAAGTGAACAGCCTGTGTCATAACAGGAATGTCATAAACAACTGCATTGTAAATATCGTACATTGTGTAAGGGTCTGTAAAAAAGTCAGTTTTTGCAAGCTTTATGCCCGTCTTTTTATACATAGCCTTATTAAAGCTGGTTATAATTTCGTATTTAAAGCCGTTCAGATATTTTTTTGGATTTAAGCCGTAGTAATAAACCTTGTGCTTTTCATCATCCTCAAGGCCGCGTTCTTTAATATCCTTTGCGCTCATAACAAAAATGATTGAATCTGCTTCAATAATTTTTGCAAGAATCTGTGCACCTTCCTTTATCTGATCAAAATAAAAGGTTGTCATCAGGGAGTCGGAAATGCGCTGAGTGTCTTCGTCAAAAAGCCTTACAATAAGATTAAGATTTTTGAGCTTGGCAGAATTTTTAATCTGATTTGTAACAGAAAGCGGATGTGTGCATGAGAAGGTATTTAAAATTCCCTTGTCATCAAGCTTGCGTTCCAAAGAAGCCGGACTAAGACTCTGCCACTGCTCTGCCTTAAGCTGTTTTCCAAGATAAGAAAAGCTACCCTTGGTTGAGATTTTTAAGGCATTTTCTATTTTTCCATCCGGACAATGAACCGGACATATATCGTTTACTGTTCCCGGGACCGGTGAATGAATTGCAGAGGTTTTTGAGGAAGCAATAATCTGTCCTTCGCTTACAATTTCTCCAACCTTTATAACCGGTTTGCAAAGGCTGTTTTTTTCCTGAACAAGAGGAATTACAACCGTTTTTGGTAAAAATGCATTCTGTGTATTTTTATAATTGTGAATCACTTCCTGCCCCCCTTACCTATCATAGCGGAAAAATAAATAAAAAGTAACATAGTAAAGCAGATAATCATCATAATTATGCTGAAAAAGCTTACATTGTAGGAGGCACTGTTGGTATAGCCTGCCTTAAAATCTGCTCCCTGTCTTTTTATTACGCCTTCGATAGAGTAAAAATCAAGGTTATCTATTGAATCATACGCATTTTTCTTAAAGCTCTGGTCGTATGTGAGCGTCTGCATGTATGGAACTATAATTCCGTCCTGTACTTCATATCTTGGATAAGAAACGGTATTAAGGTCATCCGGATTTTCAACGTTTATGGATTTATAAGGATTTGTCATTACGTTCCAGTTCCATCTGTAAAAATTTTCCAGCGTTGGAAGCTTAGAATCCTGTTCGGCAGCCTTACCCGGCAGTAAAAGCTTGGTGTCAGTCTTTGTGTTGATAATGCTCAGCGAACCGAGTGCAAAATAAGCAATTACAAGCACAGAAAAAACAAGCACCAGAGGCATTACAATTTTGGCTTTTCCTGCAAAAGGAGAAACCATTCTGGCAGGTCGTATAAAAACCGGACTAAAATCTGACTTTGAAAGCCTTATACCCTTTAGATTTTTAGAAATGAACATGGCACAAAGGCTTGCCCCAATTGTTAGCAGGTAGAAAAAGCCGCATTGAATTGAGCTTGAAAAGGCTGCAGCAACAGAAATTACAAGGGCTGCAATCAAAAGATAGTTTTTACCAAGCTTTTTGAGGCCACCCTTTCTTGAATAAATATTCGAAATTAAAAATATGCATAAAATTAAAATGATTGCCGCAATTGCACAAGAATAAAAGGCATTGCAAAAAACATAAACACACGGCATCACTACAGAAAAAGTAAAAAAGCCCTTGTTCTTTGCAAAAAAGATCAGTATTACGGCAAGAGCAGTAACCAGTATCGGTAAAAGCCATAGATAACTAAGTGAACTGTCTATGCCCGCACTGTAGCCCTGTTTTTTTAAGGTTGAAATTACATCATCAAGATATTTTTCGTAGGCATCCGGAATATAATAAAGCAGATATTCGCCGTTACTGTCATAAAAATAATTCTGACGGTCAAAAAGATATTTGTTTTCTTTTTCCAGAATATTAATTTTGAGCATTGCAGCTTCAATAGAATTTGGCGCAAGCATTATTGGTGCATTCTGATTTTTAAGATCTGTATATTCAGCAACACCGCTGGAAGTAAGTATATTTTCTACCGTAGACTGAGGCACTGCCTTGGAAACATATAAAACTTTAAAATCCTGCCAGGTTTTGCCCTTGGGAATGGAGCGGAAATTTACTGTAAGAACTGCTATTACCACAAAAATTATTGCAGGTATAATTTTTTTAAATACATTCATTTTAAAATTTATTTTAATAATGACATTGAAAGTCCAATAACCAGGCCAAGAATTGCTCCCATAATAACCTGAATTGGAGTATGTCCATTTACCTCTTTAATTGTTTTGTATTCCTTAAGGTAACCGTTTGATTCAAGCTCGGTACCAATTTCGTTAATTTTTTTGGATTGAACTCCGCTTGATCTTCTTACACCTACAGCATCTCGCATTGTAATGAAGGTCAAAAGCAGCGAAAGTATAAAAACGCTTGAATCAGGGCCTTCTTTTATGCCTATAGAAGTACATACAGCAGTAACAATCGCAGAATGGCTGGACGGCATGCCGCCTGTTCTCCAGAACATGCTTTCGAGCAAAACCTTAAAGGATTTAATTCGTCCGTAAAACAGCTCAATTACTGTTTTGAGGAACTGTGCGCTGAGCCAACTGAAAATCCCTGCAAGAAAAATAGGATTTGTTAAGAAGTTGACGAATTTTTGTAATGCTATTGGCATAAATACTCTCTTTTAATACATATTATTCTACCATTTATTTTCAAAATTTACTATACTTTTTTTTATATGGATTTCCTGGAATTTAAGACAGGTCATGATGATACAGGCCGCCGTCTTGATAAGGTTTTAAGAATATTTGCCCCGTCCCTTTCTCTTGCACAGATATATAAAAGTCTCCGCAAGGGCTTAATTAAGGTAAATCAAAAAAAAGCACAGCCTGATTATAAAATCCAGGAGGGAGACATCATTTATGCGGCAGATTTTCTTATAAATAATTGCAATGATGAAAAAAAGACGATCAAAAAGCTGCCTTCTGCCAAGACTTTTGATATTCCTGTAGTATTTTGTAACGAACATCTTTTGATTTTAAATAAACCTGCGGGCATAAACATACATCCGGCTAAAAAAGGTGAATATTCCCTTACTGATTTTGCCATGAGCATATACCAGGACAGTCATAAAAAAGATTCACTTGCTTTTAAGCCGGGACCACTGCATAGACTTGATAAAATGACCGGTGGGCTTGTCTGCTTTTCCATGAGTTACGAAGGCGCCAGCTGGTTTTGTTTGAATATGAAAAATCATCTTATTCAAAAAACTTATATTTCTGTTGTCCAGGGAATTATAGATAAGCCTGAGCATTGGGAAGATCTGCTTTCAAAAGCTCAGGACGTTGACGCTAAAGGCATTTTTCATACAGTAAAATTGAACAGTGAGGACGGAAAGACAGCAATAACCAAGGTTTTTCCTGTAAAAAGCGGACTTTACAAGGGGCAAAAGCTTTCTGTTGTGGAATTCAAAATCCTTACAGGCCGCCAGCATCAAATCAGGGCTCAGGCTGCAGGTCATGGCCACGCTTTATGGGGTGACACAGCCTACGGCGGAAGCAAAACCAGTAAAAATAACGGAAAATACATGCTTTATGCCTATAAGCTGGAATTCCCGCAGAATGAGCTTGGCATTCCTCAAGCTGTTCAAATCAAGCTGCCGGGCGACATCAAAGAAGTCTTGGATTTGCTCTGATTTAGTTTTTTCTTGTGATATAAAACGATTTAATATATAATTTTATTGAATGTTCAACCCAATTAAATATATCAAGCAGAAATTTTCTCCTATGACTGTTTATGCTCTTGTCGGCGAAAGCGGAACAGGCAAAAGCTACCGCTCTAAAATGCTTGCAGAACAGTACAATATAGACACAATTATAGATGACGGGCTTTTAATTCAGGATGAAAAGATTATTGCGGGGCATTCTGCAAAACGAGAAAAAACCTATATGGGAGCCGTTCGTGCCGCCCTTTTTGATGATAAGGAACACCGCGATGCAGTTGCCAAGGTACTCAAAAAAACACACATAAAAAAGCTTTTGATTCTTGGAACCTCCGAAAAAATGGTTACTAAAATTGCCATGAGGCTTCAGCTGCCCCAGCCTTCCAAAATAATTCATATCGAAGAAATTGCTTCCAAGGAAGAAATAGAAAAGGCAGCAAAATCTCGTCAGGTAGAAGGCAAGCATGTAATTCCTGTACCTTCAATCGAGGTAAAAAAGACCTATCCGCAGATTTTTTCGGACTCCATGCACGATTTTTTTACCAAAAGTCCGTTTAAGAAAAAGGCAAAAAAAGGAAAGCTTCTGGAAAAATCAATTGTTCAGCCCGAGTTTTCAAAAAAAGGTCGTGTAGAAATATCAGAAGCTGCCCTAACCCAGATGGTCATGCACTGCGTAAATGAATGTTCACCGGATGTTAAGGTCAAAAAGATTGCAATTAAAACAGATTCACGCGGTTACCGCCTGGTTGTAACGATTGACGTACCGTTTGGAACACAGCTTACGGGCAAGGTTCACAAGCTTCAGCAGTATATAATAGACAAAATCGAAACCTTTACTGGTATTCTCATAGAAGAAGTGAGCATTGTAATAGACAAGATTACCAAGGTTGAAACTCCGGAGAGCCTGGAAAAGAAAAGCAGACCACCGCTTACAAAAATATCACTTGCCAGAAATCACGAGTAAAATTGTCATTGCGAATCCAAAGAATGTGACAATCTACGACTTTTTTGGCTGAACGCGTATCTGTACGCCAAGACTATTCATAACAGACTTAACTGCATACTCAAGCTCCCTTCTCTGCGGGTTCATTGGCAGAACAAAGTTACGGCATTCAGTCCAGGTTTTTGCATAAAGCTCTGAAGAAGAATACTTACCCTGAGTTTCTTTTTTCCAGTCTGTAAGGGTTGTTATAAAGTCATAAATGATAAAGTACAGCTTTTTGCCAAGGCGGGCCTGTGGATTTGTGCGGTTTAATTCATCAAGCTTTCGCAGATTTTCCATAAAGCTGTATTCAATGTTTTTGCGTTCATAAAGCATGGCACTTACAGAGGGCTGCAGGTACATAAAAAGGTCTGTTTCAATAGCCTCTGCAATAATTTCTGAAGCATGAGTATTGTTTATGATTTTGAGCAGCTCTTCTGTAATGCGTGACGGACTTACCTGGCTCAAAAGCGAAGCCGACTGCTTGATTTTATGTCGCAGGTTAAAGGTCATCTTTGCATCTGTTGTAGCAGAATATTTAATTGCACGCAGCATGCGAACAGGATCTTCTACAAAAATAGTTTCCAGAGGAATTACGGGGCGCAGAATATGTTTTTTAATGTCACGTACACCGCCAACATAGTCAATAATCTGCTCCTGCAGCGGATCATAATAAAGTGCGTTCATTGTAAAGTCACGGCGCAGAACATCCTGGTCTATTGTACCAAAGTCATTGCCCACAGAGCCTTCTATGTTTGAACGGAAGGTGCTTACTTCAAAAATCTTACTGCCAAATACAACATGAACAAGGCGGAAGCGGCGGCCAATTATTCTTGAGTTACGGAATATGCGTTTGATTTTAGAAGGCGTTGCATCGGTAACTATGTCAAAATCCTTTGGAACATTGCCTACTAAAAGGTCGCGTACGGCACCACCAACAATATAAGCGGTAAAGCCAGCATCCTTGAGTCTGTTTATAATTTGAAGTGCATCCGGGTCAATTTTTTTATTAGAAATAAAATGTTCAGACTTAGTATATACGACAGCTTTTTTTACAAGATTTCCTGCCGCATCCGTTCCATATCGATATAACACAATGAGAGTATAATAATAATTTTAATACTGTTTTTCAAGACAGTTATTTTATTATTCCATCCAGCAGTTCGATTATGTCTTTTTCAACCTGCTCTTTGTCTGTTTCATTCAAAATCTCGTGGCGGTCGTTCGGGTAGCTTTTTAGAGTTATATTTGTCATGCCGTTTGACTTGTAGATGTTGTACAGTGCCTGGATGGTCTTGCCGTAGTCGCCTACAGGGTCTTCTTCGCCATAAAGGAACACAACAGGCAGGTCCTTATCAATCTTTTTCATGTTTGCGGCCTTGTGAATTGTCCTTAAGGCGCCTGTCATGTCGCAGTAAAAGCTTGTTTTGAGCGGAAAGCCGCACCACTTGTCTGCTTCGTACATCTGAACCACAGTAGCATCCTTTGTAAGCCAGTCGTGAATTGTATTGAGTGGTTTGATTCTCTTGTTGTAGCTTCCAAAAGAAAGAGTGTCCAAAAGCTTTATGATGCTGTTTTTGCCGCAGAAGAACCTGCATATTTTGGCAAGGATATTACCCATTGTAACAAGCGGAATGCGAGGGCCTGCGGTACCAATCAAAAAGCAGGCTTTAATTTTACCATGGTAGTTTTCAATATAGCTTTGAGCAACAAAGGTACCAAAGCTGTGTGCCATTAAGATTACAGGAACGCCCGGGTATTCTGCAGCAACGCTGTCTATCATCTGGTCTATGTCGCTTACTGCAAGGTCAAAGCCGTTTTTGTCGGCAAGCTTTCCAAAGTCACCGGTGCCGTTTGCTATTGAAAGCTCTGCGGTTCTTCCGTGTCCTCGCATATCAAAGGCGTTAAAAATATAGCCGTTTTCGCTTAAGATTGATCCAAAGCGGTCATAGCGCAGGGAATGCTCTGCAAGGCCGTGATTAAAGACTATAACTGCCTTTGGTTTTATTTCAGTCTCACCATCAGAATCGGGAATCCAGCGATTTACCCAGTGCTCAAAGCCGTCTGTTGTTTTGAAGGAAAAAGATTTTAATGACATAAGTGCCTCATTTTGGTAAAATAATTTTTATGGAAACGGCAGAAGTTAGAACAGAAAAGTTTGTTTTTGGTGGTCAGACTATTGCGAAAATAGGCACCAAAACTGTATTCATTCCCTATGCGCTTCCTGATGAAACTCTTTCTATAAATATAGTACAGCACAAAAATGATTATGACAACGCTCAAATTATAAATATTATTGAGCCTTCTCCATACCGCAAGGAGCCTGAATGCAAGTATTACGGGGCCTGTGGCGGCTGCAATATGATGCACATTCAAAGCGAATACCAGAAGCAGCTGCGCCTCCAGATGCTCAAGGATTCCTTTATTTCCAACAAAATTGACCTTGATGAGCTTGAGCTTCCTGTGCAAATTATCAGCGGACCGGACTTTAATTACCGGGCACGCTTTCAGCTTACTGACGGAGGACTTTGTACAAAAAGCCAGAATAATATTGTGGAAATTGATCAATGCCTTTGTGCAGAGCCGGTCATAAATGAATATCTTGAAAAAACTGATGCAGCTAACAGACCAAAGGGACGAGTTCATGTTTTTGGAAGCTCAAAGGTTTGCGACAAGGAAGCGCAGATAAAGCTTTATGTGCCGGAGGATAAACCTGTACAGAAAAATATACAGTCTGGCAATAAATCTAAAAAGCTTAAGCTAAAAGAAAACCATCATTTTGCAGGAACCGTGCTTTCCCCTCAAAATCTTGTTACCGTAGAGCTTTTGAACCGCAAAATTACCTTTGATGTACGCGGCTTTTTTCAGTCAAACCTCTTTGTTTTTGAAAAGGTAATCAAGCTCATTACCCAAGTCCTGCCCGGCGGAACAAACATTCTGGACATGTATAGTGGCTGTGGCTCCATCTCCTGCTTTCTTGGAGAAAAATACAGCAATGTTGTACTTGTAGAACACAACCGTGACGCACTTGTTTTTGCAGAACAGAATATGACAGGAATAAAACATACAAGCTACGGTCTTAGCGGAGAAGCCTGGGCCAAAACCTGTGCCTCCTCCTGCCCTGCCTTTGATGCAGCCGTTGTTGATCCACCGCGCTCAGGAATGGAAAAAGCCGTCCTGGACTATTTTTGCAAAAGCGGTATTCCTTTTATTGTTTATCTTTCCTGCAATCCTTCAACACAAAGCCGGGACTGTGCCAGGCTCATGGAGGCCGGTTACAAAATTGAAAGTGCATACCTGCTTGATTTTTATCCAAACACAAGTCATATTGAAAGTCTGGTAGTTTTATCGTTATGAAAAAAGTGATTCTTTTCCTGGCTCTTTTTTTTACACTCTTCTCAACAAGCTTTGCAGGCGAAGGCATAGAGCTTAACAACATAAATTCCACCTGGACCCGTGTCCTTCCCGGCAAGGTTATTTGTGAGCCGCAGATGACCTCTTACGGCTTTGCAGTAATTACCGATGCGCGTAACTTAATGGGCTTTACCAGCGAAGGAAAAATAGTTTTTGAAACAAACTTGACCAAGGCAACGTCTGCCTTTTTTGGTGTGCTAGATAATGATTTTATAGCCGTAGTTACAAACAGCGCCAAGCGTGTAAGCCTTTTGAACCCCGATGGACGAGAGCTCTGGAACAAAAACGTAGACTTTAAAATTACAGACCTCCCTTTTGGCGGACGCGACGGTCGTTTTTTTGTACGAGGCAGCGACACCATTACCTGCTTTGGAATTAACGGCATTCAAAAGTGGACATTAACAACACCGGCCCAGGCCAAAACCTCTTTGCAGGAGCTTCCAGATGGCAGTCTCATAGTCTTTTTACAGCAGCTGGACAAGGGCAAAACCAAGGCTCTACGCTTTACACCCTTTGGAGAAATTGTAGAAGAAATTACCTTTGCAGGTGAGGTAACAAATGCAATTACTACCCCACAGGGCATCCTTCTTGTTTTTACAGACGGAACCAGCGGGCTTTTTAATCTTAAGGATAATAAATCAGAACACCAGTGGCTGTTCAAAAAAGAGCTTACACAAAAAACAAACCAGGACTTTTTTATTCTTTCGCAGGATAAAACCCAGATTGTTTACGTAAACATCAAAAAATCAAACGTAGAAATAGACTATATAAACCTCGAAGACGGAAGCATAAAGGATTCTTTTATTATCGAAGAAGGCATTGTCCCAACCTACGGCTGGTATAACAGCTCCGGAGTTTTTATTGCAGACAGCGCAAAGGCCTGCTTTTATAACAACTTTGGCCGCTATATCTGGAGCGGAACTCTGCCGGGCAAGAAAAGCAAAGTAAGCTATTATTATACATCATTTACTGCAGATAATTGCTTCCTTGTGTTCTATTCGGACTGGAGTATTCATGCCTTCAGGACTGCACTTGCACCTGTTGTAAGCAATAATGACGAGCAGAAAAACAACAAAAAGAGTGACTATTCAGCCTTTTACGAAATAAACACAACCCTGCTTGAGCTTGCACTTCCTATTCCGCTTGATAAAAATCTGCTTTTACCGGAGCGTGCCCAGACACTTAAAACAGGCAATTACGGAAAAACAGAACAGGAATATGCGTCCCAGCTGCTTTCTGTATGTACTGCCTACAAAAAAAATCTTAGTACTTCAAACTTTGGAACCAGGCTTGAAAAATCCATTTTTGAAACAGACGCAACAGGCATTCAAAACATAGCCTCACAGCTCGGGCTTTTTGATGCAGACACCTTCTGCAGCTTTGTTGCCTATCTTCTTAAAAACGAAGCAAATAAAGCCTTAAAATCAACTTTGCTTAAGGGTGTAGCTCAAAACGGCTATGATCCAAAGGGCGAAATTATGGAAAGCCTTGAATATCTGGCCCACAACCTTAGCGAAAAGGATGAAACCCTGCTCAAGGAGCTTTGTGACGCAGTCTATTCAATCTGCAGAACCATGGGCTACCAGGCAATAGAACCAAAGGGAAAGGACACTCTTTCTACCCTGCTTTATCCAAAATACACCTCCACCATCCGCGACTACGCAAGAAATACTTTGAAAAAACTTGTTGGTAAATAATAAAAACCGTGTTATAATTATTATTAAGGTACAAATATGAAAAAACTATTCTCTCTTTTTATCATTTCTTTAATTTTTATGTCAGGGCTTACAGCTCTCGAAGTAAATGAACCCGAACTTAGAGTTACAGGCTCAGAAACAATTGAGTTTATTAACTATGTTGGACCGCACAAGGTAATTGATTCCCTTGAAGCCATTAAGCGCATTGGTTCCGACATGGGTAAGCAAATTGTTCCTGAAAAGCCTTCTACTGTGGGAAATAAAAACAAATATTATGTAGTTCACGCAGTAGATCCAAGCGAACAGGGCAAGCTTGATGCAGATATTCTGTTTATTGGTCCAGATGCAACTGTTGACCATATTAAAAACCTGCGCCGCATTATCAGTGCATATCTTTCAAGTTCTTACGGCTACAGCGAAAAGGATGCAGATACACTTGCAGTTTTCGTTACAGTTTACAATGCCGTTTACCGCGGAAAGTATGATGTATATCAGTCAAAATACAAGAATGCTGTAATGAAAAATCTTTCTGAAGCTAACTGTGGTCTTAGCGTAAACTATAAGGACTGGCCGGGAAAATCAGAAATTGTAATTCCTCTTTATGATATAAACGGTGGTCTTTCTACTGTAGATACTTCGGTAATCAGCGATTCAAATGTTGTTTCTTCGATGAAGGAAGATGATGACAGAAACGTAGAAAGCCGCAAGGACATGGTAGACCTTAAGGAACGCGAATCAGAACAGGCAAGTGATAAAGCACAGTCTGCACAGAAAAAGGCTGCCGAAGAACAGAAGAACCTGAACGAAAGCAAGAAGGAAGCTCAGACAGCACAGAAGAAAGCTGATGAAGCCAAGAAGGAAGCCGAAAAGAATCCAACTGCAGAAAACAAGCAGAAGGCCGAAGAAGCTCAGGCTAAGGCTGACGAAAAGAAAGAAGAAGTAAAAGAACAGGAAAAGAAAACAGAAGAAGCCAAGCAGGAAGCTAAGGAACAGCAGGAGCTTGCAGATAAAAAACAGACCGAAGCTCAGTCTGAACGCAAGGAAATTGCAAAGGACCAGCAGGAGGTTCAGGAAAAAGAAGCTGCAGAAGCAAAAATGCCTAGCGAATACGGTATTATGCTTAGCGATGAAAAGGCACTGCTTAGCCGCCTCGTACGCTTTAATACAGAAACAGGTGAGATTATAAAGAAATCTCCTGTAACACAAATCCGTAACCGTACAATCTATGCTCTTGGAAATGAGTTTATTGCCGTAGCCGGAGAAGATGCCGGAAACGCTGCAATTAAGCTTGTAACAATTGATCAGGTTAATATGGAAATTACAAGCGAAAGCAACGAAACTCTTGCACCGGATTCTGTACTTATGCGTGATGGAAATGACTTCTACTGTGTAATTGAAGACGGAAATGACTGGAAGGTTGGTAAGTTTGATTCTAACCTGGTACTCAAGCTCAAGAGTGATGTAAATGTAAAGAGCTCTACTCCAATTACAATTACAGACTCAGGAGTTGTAGTTACCGACAGTAAGGGTCACTTAAGACTTTTGAACAAGGCAGACCTTAAGTCTATTACCAAAGAACAGGTTGATGCAAAATAGTAGATTGCCACCCTTCGACAGGCTCAGGATAAACTTGCTACGCTCCTCGCAATGACGTCATTGCGAGCGCAGCGCGGCAATCCACTTATTTCACCTTCTTCCACTTCTTTAATACAAAAAATCCAGTATCATTTTGAATATACCCTGTAAGCTTAACCTTATTGCCCTGGGTATTTAAAAGCTTTTTGTTTGATTTTTCATTGCAGATTATAAGATATTCCTGACCGTCTGTTGTTTGAATTGCAGCTTGAGGAAAAGGCATATTTCCCTTGCTTATGATATAGCCAGTTATTACAACCTTTGTATTTTTATCAGCTTGTTCATTTTTGTTAACAGAAAAACCCATAGAAATACAGAATAAGGCAAGCATTATGCATATAAAACTCTTTTTCATACCCGCCTCCTGTTATTCAACCAGATAATAATCCATAAGGTCACTTACATTTGCAGTAAGCTCAAACGACTTGATGTTATAGCCAACATAGTGAACGCTAAAGCCCTGAGGTCCAAGATCTACTGTTTCTGCCTTTTTGAAAATTCGTGGTGCGTAAGTCTGGTCTCCAAGCTTTAACTTACCTATTTCAATTGCATCAAAGAACAGCTCATCACCGGTTTTCTTTGCACTTCGGTTTAAGCTAAAGTAATATTTTTCGCTTGTTAAAGGCTGAGCAAGCTGAGTACTGTTTGGTTTAGCAGTATTGATTATTACCAGCGGGAAATTTCCCAGTGCTTCATCATAGCTTGAGCCTCTGTTTTTAAGCGCCCGGTCAATTGCATCCTTGTTTATGTAATCGCTGGTTGCAATTTCCTTTATTAAATCTACGCCGCCGTAATTTCTGGCAAGATAGGCTCCAAAGGCATAGGTGTTTGCATAGCTTACATACAAGGAATCAAGTCCATTAGTGCCAGCAACTGTGTACGATTTCCAATTCGTAAAACCATAGTTATAAAAAAGATTAAATAAAGGTAATCGAGACATTGGTGAATAATTATAAGGAGTTTCAAGATAAGAGCAGAACATATCCTCTGTTACCATTGCCAAAAGCTCAGTAAACCATTGATCTAGACTACGTATTTTGTTATGAGTTGTTGAATAATTAAGAGTTTTAACAACATAATTAATCATATGATTAAATTCGTGAACAAGTGTTGTATAAACATTTTCAGGGCAATTAGTAAGGAAATTTGAATCTACATAAAACATTGCCATTTCATTAGTATTTTTGAAGTTTGTATTAGGTTGTAAATTTCCTTTATTATCATAAACAAACTCAGAAATTGGTTTTCCATTATCATCAATATTCACATAATTATTCATAAAAGATTTTTTGTACATGTCACCATTATAAAAATATCCTACAACTCCAGAATCCTGACCTTCTTTTGCATCTCCATATAAATCAGAAACAAAAATAATAATTTTTTTATTACATGGAATAAAGATATTGTCATGATAATTTTCATATGTTGGATCACCAATTATAGATGTCTCAAGCTCATAACATTCATCAAATATTTTTCCTAGCTTAAAAAAGGAATTTTCAGATTCTGTTGCATCAGTAGAATACGAACTGTAATTAAGGTCTATTCCCTGATTTTTTTTTGCACCATTTTTTTCAGAATCATCTCCAAAAACATAACAATGTTCACCGGCATAATAACATGTTGCATTCAGTAAATGAGAAATTCCTTCCAGCATATTCCCGTTGGCAATTCCTTCGCTAAAAGAATAGAATTGTGCAGAATCTCCTTTAGAATAATTTAATGAAGAATAACCTGTTCCTATATGATTTAAATCTACATTATCCCCTGCACTTCTAGCCCCATCACTTATTCTACTTAATGCCTCTCTTATTTCTTCATTCTGCTTTTGAATAAACAAATCTTCCCTCAAGGCAGAAAGCTCAAGCTCATCAACACCGGCTGAACGCGAAACAACAGATTCAATGGAGCCGGTATTTCTGCCCTGAATTGTTTTTTGTGTAGAAGTATTTGTTTTTACAAGATAAACATGTCCAGTACCGCTTGTATTTACAGTAACAGTAGTTTTTTGCGGAGTAGTTCCTGTTGTAAAAAGAGAACAGCCACAGATTAAAATACTGCAAAATGTAAGAGTAAGAAGTTTTATTTTTGTCATAGTGACCCCATTATTTAGACGTCATGTTCATTACGCCGTCCCAGTCGTCGGCAACGCCTTTTTTGATGTAATTTTTACATCTGTCTGCAAATATTAAAGCAGTTGGATCGCCTTCTGGTAACATTTTTGAAGCTTTTACAAACATTTTTCCGGCTTCTACAAAATCTTTGAGGAGGTATGCGTCCAGGGCCTTGTTAAACATGTCCAGTTCATCCTTTTGCAGCTTGGTAAGCTCATCTGTAAAGCCCAGAACATTATACAGCTGAACCGGTGTAGAACGACCTACTACCCTTACCCTGTCAAGGCGACGCACAGTAATCTTCCCCTGATTTACGCCTGTATTTGCCATGTTCCAGGTATCTTCAGAACACATAATCCAGGTGCCGTAGGCCTTGTTTACACCTTCAAGACGGCTTGCAAGGTTTACAGTATCTCCAATCATTGTGTAGTTAAGCTTACTAAAGGCTTCGGTTTTACTACCCATAAGTCCAACAAAGGCTTCTCCGGAGTTTATACCAATACGGGTCTGCAGCGGCTTGAGCTGAACGATTTCTTTAGTTCCGTCTTCATTTTCAATTTCTACAGGATTAAAAAGCTCCTGATGTGTTTCGTTAAAGCGGACCTCTGCCTTTTTCATGCGGATTGCAGAATCCAGACAGAAATAAGCCCATTCTTCCTTAGTGTGAGCATTCAAAGGATCCGGCGCACCAAACATAGAAATAATGGCATCACCCTCGTACTTATCGATATTTCCCGAGTTTTCAAGGATTTCGTTAGACATATCTCCAAGGTATTCATTCAAAATGCCGATGAGCTTATTTGGTCCTTCTTCCTTGTAGATTTTACCAATACTTTCACTCAAGGTAGAGAATTTCTGAATATCGGAGAACAGCGCAGTAATACATTTTTTCTGACCTTCTGTCTTAAAGAGGTCCGGGTTGGCTCTAAGCTGGGCAACTGTATCCTTGTTTGCAAAAGAAGCGGCAATTTCGGTAATAAAGCGTTTTTCGCGGCTGCTTACAACATAGCGGTAAATAACTCCCGAAAGATAATTTAAGATTGAATAGAAAACTACTCCGCCAACTATAGGAATGTAAATCTGGAACACCGGCATAAGCATAAAGAAGCCTGCAATAAGAATAACTACTGCAATTCCGCCGACCGTATTTTTAACAGAAGAAGAAGCATTGTTAAAGATAAGGGCCAGTAAAATAAATACAAGCATGGAAACTAAAAGGCCTATATACCACGGATACGGTGTAATAAAGTTCTGAGTCAAAACAGTATTCATAATATTTGCGTGAATCAAAACATTTATGTACTGCTTGGAGAACGGATTTGCACCAATATCGGTTGTTGAGGTTGCTGTCTGTCCAAAAATAATGTATTTGCCGGCAAGCATCTGTTTATATTCTGCAAATAGCGCAAGATATTCAGAAATATTCAATGCAAGGGCTTCAAATGAATCCTGGTATGATTCAAGAAGTGTATTTGCATAATCAGTGTCTGAATCCTGCAAAATTACAGCTGCTATATCATCAAGATAATTGCTGTTTGCAAAACTGAATACTTCATCAAAGAACTGGGCACGATAACCAAAATAATTGTCGTAATCTTCCTGTTTAAGTCCGATGTATGCTTTTCCATCTTCATCATAGCCGTTACAACGGTAAAGAAGCTCTTCCTTGTAGTCTTTTAACTCGTTGTAAAAGTCAATAAGGCCCATAAGTTCTTCGTAATACGGCAGAGGATTACCTTCGTCATCAAATATTACCTGCAGGTTGTTCTGATCGTTGGAATCTCCGTCGTTTCCAATCAAAATATTAAGGTTGTTGATGATTGATTCTTCTACTCTGTCCAGTGTGAGCAGAGGATAAACATAAACTATATTACAGCCATACAGTTCTTCTGTCTGGCCTTTGTTGGAAAGTGCATCCTCGTGCTGAAAGTTGATGAGCATGTTTCCGTGTTCATCAAGCGGAATCTTTATGTCATGCGGCTCGGTGTCGCCCGGGAAAACCGCATCCTTAAGAATAAGCGCATTTTTTGTACGCTCAAAGTTCCTTATTCCAAGAATATCCATCAAAGGACCAAAGGAAAGCTGACCTACATATTTACCGTCATATTCATAAAAAAGCTCGTTTCTGCGGCGGATACCGTCTGAGTCTACAAAAGAGTTTGTATAACCAATCCCCTTTGCATGCCTCATCAAAAGATCCAGGGCCGAAGTAAAGCCTTTTTCTTCATCAGGATAGCTTTCGTTAAAGTTATAGTCGTTGTCACGGCTTATATAAGAGTTTTTATCATCAACTTGAGATAAAAGCATGTTTTTGCGGATATAATTAACATCATCTTCTGTAATTGTAGTAATTCCTAGGTTACAGAGGTTTACCGTAAGATAGGTATTTCCAAAAAACTGAATGGCACGCGCAAAATAGTCGTCGTTATCAAAGGCAATATTATTTTCTACATAGGAATATAAATCATCGTAAAGCGGGTAAATATAATCCACAATGCTTGAATCTGCCAGGTCACGGGCATCAGAAACCGAATAGCCCTGCTCCAGCGCTGTAGGAATGGCCTGCATAAGGTCTACAGTCCATTGTTCAGTTTCTGCAATTTTATTATTGATGTTACCTATGGCGTTGGAAGCTACTGATTTACCCGAAGGAGAAATATACTCAATATCGAATATTCCGGCAGCGGCATCAAGTTCCTTTAACCTTATAAGAACGTCGGCAAGAATATCACGGGTCCACGGCCATTCACCAAGGTTATTGATATCGTCATCATTAATACCTACAACCATAATCTTGTCGTCAAAGGCAGGATCCTTGGTAAGATGCAGCATTCCGTCATAAAGACGAAAATCCAGCTTTTCAAAAACATTAAAAATACAAAGAATTGAAATGATAAGGGCAAGAATTACACTAAAGCCAAGGTTTATCAATAAAGGTTTTTTGTTTTTCATAAATACATTATAACAGATGTTTCTATATAATGCTATTTAATCTTTTAAATATTCAAGTGCCAGGCGGGCGGCTTCCTGTTCTGCATCTTTTTTGGTTTTGCCGTGGGCCGGGCCAAAAGCCTTGTCTCCCAGCATAACCTGAACTTCAAAAACCTGGGCATGAGCAGGACCAGTTTTACCCACAAGCTGATAAACCGGGCATTTTTTAGTCTTTTTCTGATACAATTCCTGAAGCTGAGTCTTAAAATCCTTGATTCCGTCGGTTACTGTCTGTTTGATTTCCGGGATTATAAACTCAAGCACGTATTTTTCTGCGTTTTTGTAGCCTGAATCCAGATAATAAGCACCGATTATTGCTTCCATACAATCTGCAAGAATAGCAGGCTTGGTTCTTCCGCCGGTGGATTCCTCGCCTTTGCCCAGAATCAACAGCTTATCTATGCCAAATTCCAGTGCGCGTGGTGCCAGAGCCTTTTCGGAAACGACGGCAGACTTGATTTTTGCCAGATCACCTTCTGGATTTTCAAAATTATTGTAAAGATAAGCTGCTGTTACCATTCCAAGCACAGAATCGCCTAAGAATTCCAGGCGTTCGTTGTTATGAATATGCTTTTTTTCGTTGGTTATACTGCGGTGATGAAAGGCCAGGTCTAAAAGCTCCAGGTCCTTAAAGCGGATTTTTACTTTTTTACAGAACTGATTAAGTTGATCTTTACGGGTTTTATTCATGTTATTAAGTTGTAGATTGCTTCGCCTTCGGCTCGCAATTACCGTCATTGCGAGGAGCGCAGCGACGTGGCAATCCATAAAAAAAAAGTACAAGCTTTTCACTTGTACTTTTGTAAAAACCGGTTGGGTTTTATTTTATTTGTCTAATTCAGCCTTGATGAAATCGTATGCATCACGAACTGTTTCAAATTCATTTGCCTTTTCATCTGGGATGCTTACACCAAGCTCTTCTTCGATAGCATAAACCAGCTCGTATGTGTCGAGACTGTCTGCTCCAAGGTCGTTTCTGAAGGAAGCATCGAGTGTAACCTTTGCTGCATCAATGTCTAACTTCTCAACAATCAGTTTCTGCATTTTTTCAAACAATTCGTCCATTTTTAATCTCCTGAATTATCCGTTAATCTCCGGTGTAATAATCTGACGTCCACGGTAGAAACCGCACTTAGGACATACATGATGAGACTGTACAAGGTTTCCGCAGTTGTTGCATTCAACAAGCTGAGGTGCCTTAAGTTTCATATTGATAGTCTGGCGTCTTTTTGTTACTGCCTTTGATACTTTTGATCTAGGTACTGCCATATATGTAACCTCACTTTAAAAATCATATAATACGTTTGTATATAATACAACAAAAAATAAATAAATGTCAACAACATCAAAAAAAGCGCAGGATTTATTATTTTCCAAGCTTCTTTTTTAATTCCGATTCAACCAGCGGCGGAACCATACGCGAAATATCACCGCCAAACATTGCCAGCTCCTTGATGCTGCTGGATTTTACTACACCCCACTTTTCCTTGCTCGGTAAAAACATTGTTTCAATCTGAGGGTTTAAGTTCTGGTTCATGTGTGCAAGCTCAAACTCATAGGAAAAATCGTTGCTGGAACGGATTCCTCGGATTAAAACCTTGGCGCCGTGCTCCTTGGCATAGTTTACGATCAAGCCTTCCCATAAATGAACCTGAACGTTCTTAAAATCCTTAAGAAGAGTCTTTAGCATCTGCAGGCGTTCGTTTTCGCTGAACATATACTGCTTGGCAGGGTTTACCGAAATTACTACGTCCACATCATCAAAAAGACTGGAGGCACGCTTAATAATGTCCAGATGACCATTGGTCGGAGGGTCAAAAGACCCCGGAAATACTGCTTTTATCATAATTTATTTGTACTTTATTTGACGAAACTAGGCAATAGATGTTATATTTTTGTGTATGAAAAAGAATATATTTTTTATTTTAATTACATTTATTGTAGTATTTTCTATTTCTCTTTCGGCCTGTGCTTCTAAGCCTGCAGACAATTCAGGAACACCTCCTGCACCAGATAACATTGATATTGAAGAACCTGAAACAAATGTAACCCCACAAGAAGAACAGACCTATGTCTACGATGAAGATGCTGTAGAAGTACTCGGAGCAGATGACGAGCTTACCGATGATGAATACCTGCGTTCTATTGCCGGCCTTGATGATGCCAAATCGGTTTCCAAAAAGGAATTTGAAGACGATAAGCACGAGATTCTTGAAATTATATCTGAGCTTGCCATTATTATGGAAACAAAGAATACACTTGCCTGGCTTAACTATATTGATGAACCTTCCAAGGAGTATTACAAAAATCCTGTAAACCTGCGCAAGGCCCAGAGAAAGCTTCCTAACAAGCTCATAGAGCTCAAGAATATTGGGGATTATTTCCTGTACGTATTCATTCCTTCACGCAAAAACAGCCATATTGACGAAATCCGTTATGTTTCCAAGACACACGTAAAGGCTGTTCAGGTCCGCGAAGATACAGACGCCATTTACTACGAGTTCAAAAAAGAAAACGGCAAATGGCTCATATATCTGCCGCCGGTGTCATGATATTTATGTTGATTTTTTACTATTCATAATCTATAATAAATAAAATACATTGCATTATTTTCCGGAGGAAATAAAATGAAATTAACTAAGAAATTGTTTGCCGTAGCAGCTATCCTTTGTCTTGCTGGTGTTACCTTTGCACAGAGCCAGACAGTTCAGAAGCAGTCAGGCAGTTCAAATAAAGAAACCTATGTCGAAAATGAATATTTGAATGATATCGACACAGAAATCATCATGGGTCTTGCCGAAGCAGATGACCTGGACAGTAAGCTTATTGCACTTAAATACATTGAAGAAGCAATCAACGAAGGAAATACTTCTGCCGGTGTTATTCAGGCTCTTGACCAGCTTTCTGGCGAAGGCGTTCTTAGTGAATCTCGCACAAACAACCGCAAGATGAACAACTTTCCGGAAGTACGAAGAGAAGCCTGCCTTTTAATGGCACAGGTTCCTACAGAACATACAAAAAATCAGCTGATCAATATTATGGTTGCAGAAGATGAACCAATGGTTCTTGCAGCCGCAGTTCAGTCTCTTGGAAACATTGCTCCAGAAGATGCAGATGAAGTAATTGAAGCAATTGCTTATGTAAACAAGAGAAACATGGTTTTGAACCCTACAAGCAGCCTTGCTTTTGAAGTAATCGATGCATTCGAAAAGCTTGCTCCAATTGCAACAAACCGCAAACAGATGATCAACACACTTACACAGATTTACAGCAACTACAGATATAACTCAACTGTAAGAAACAAAGCACAAAAGCTTTTAAAGACACTTTCAAACGGTGGAAGTTCATCATCAAGCAATTCTAAAAACGCAGACGCAAAATAAGTTTTAAATGGAACCTATAATACTCGCATCATCCTCGCCTAGACGTCAGGAAATTCTCAAAATGCTCAAAATACCCTATAGGGTTATTATGCCAAACATTGATGAAACAATTTCAACAATGCTTTCGCATGATGAGATTCCTGAGCTTTTGGCACGCGAAAAAGTTCTTGCTGTAATCCGCTCACTTCCCGTAGGACAGGAAATCCCATGGGTTTTGGGAGCAGATACAATCATTTCTTACAACGGCAAGCTTTACGGCAAGCCTCAGGATCAGGATGAAGCCTTTGCGTTCTTAAAGGATTTTCAGGGAAATACACATACAATCCTCACTGCCCTTGTGCTTTATAATGGTAAAACACGCTCTACTACATCCAAGCTTTGCAAAACCAAGGTTACCTTTAGTCCAATGACAGACGAAGAGATTCAGTGGTATGTAGATACCGGTGAATGGCATGGAGCAGCTGGCGGTTACCGCATCCAAAGTCTTGCTTCAATGTTTATAAGTCATATCGACGGCTCATATTCGGGCGCCATCGGGTTGCCTATTTCGGAGCTTTACGATATATTAACAGAACAAGGATACAAAATCCTTGAATAGAGCCGTTGGCTCAAATTATCTTCCGTGCGCTTAGGCGTATCGAGAAACAGAGTTAGGTGGAAAACAAAAAAGGGCCCTTCGAGAACCTCAGGGACCCCAAACTAAAGTTTTCCCGTGAAGGAGTTAATCATGGCTGTTGTTACCATGAAGAACCTGCTTGAATCCGGAGTACATTTCGGTCATCAGGTAAAACGCTGGGATCCGCGTATGAAGAAGTATATCTTCGCAGAAAGAAACGGAATCCACATCATTGACTTGCAGAAGACAATCGCTGCAATTAAAGACGGATACGATGAAGTTCGTCGTGTTACTGCTGCAGGAAAATCAGTCCTGTTCGTAGGAACAAAAAAACAGGCTCAGCAGGCTGTTCAGAAGGAAGCAGAACGCTGCGGCATGTTCTATGTAAACAATCGCTGGCTTGGCGGTATGCTTACAAACTTTGCTACAATCAAAAAATCACTTCAGCGCCTCAAGAAAATCGAAAAGATGGAAATTGACGGCACCTTCGAAAATCTTACAAAAAAAGAAGTAGCTGCCCTCCAGAAGGAAAAGGTAAAGCTCGAAAAGAACCTTGGTGGTATTAAGGAAATGAAGGAACTCCCAGGAGCTATCTTCATCATCGATACACACAAGGAACAGCTTGCAGTTGCAGAAGCACGCAGAATGGGTATTCCAATCATTGCTGTTGTAGATACAAACTGTAACCCAGAGGGAATTGACTACCCTATCCCTGGAAACGATGACGCTATCCGCGCTATCTCATTGTTCACATCTATCATCGCTAACGCTGTAATTGAATCAGACAACGAAGCTGGTCTTAAGATTCTTGAAAATCTTAATGACGAAGAAGAAGTTACTACAGACGCAGCTAAGAAAGACGAAGATGAAGAAATTGTTGACTACTCTAACTACCAGCCAACAGAAGTAAAAGAAGAAGACCGCGAAGCTGATGAAGCTGAAAGTCTTGTAGACGAAGATAAAATTTATAAGGACTAATAATATGGCATTTACAGCAAGTGATATTAAAAACCTTCGTGAAATGACCGGTGCAGGTATGCTTGAATGTAAAAAAGCACTTACAGAATGCGACGGAAACATTGACGAAGCTGCAAAATACCTTAAGGAAAAGGGACTTGCCGCTGCTGCAAAGCGTTCAGACCGCGCTACTGCAGAAGGACGCCTCTTTATCCGCAATACTGGAGACAAGGTTTATATCGTAGAGCTTACCTGCGAAACAGACTTTGTTGCTAAGAATGATGACTTTATTGCTCTTGGAGAAAAGATGCTCGACGTATCTATCGAAAAGGGTTATACAAAGGTAGAAGAAGAACACACAAAGATGCTCGAGCCTCTCAAGGTTTCTATCCGCGAAAACATGAACGTTGCAAAAGTAGAAGTTATTGATGTTCCTGCAGGCTGTACAGCTTCTTACTACATCCACTCAGACAATAAGACTGGTGCAGTTGTAGTTATCAGTGGTTCTCAGGCTGATGTTGTTAAGACATTTGCTTATGACTGCTGTCTCCACATTGCAGCATTTACACCAGCTTACACCTCTAAGAAGGATGTTCCACAGAGCTACATCGATGACCAGAAGGAAATCTTTAAGGCTCAGATGGATCAGGATGAAAAGATGGCCGGCAAGCCAGACAATGTTAAGGAAGGAATCTTACAGGGTAAGATCAACAAGCACCTTGCAGAAATCTGTTTTGAAGACCAGATGTTCGTAAAGGACGACAAAAAGACTGTTACTGCTAAGCTCGCCGAGGTTGGCAAGGAAGCAGGTGCAACACTTGCTTTCGTTACAGCTAAGCTTTTTGTACTTGGTAAGTAAAGATTTTAAGTGGCCCTTCGACAAGCTCAGGGACCACAATAATTTCGGGGTCCCTGAGGCTCTCGAAGGGCCCCTATAAGGAGAAATAATAATGGCAGAAATCGAAGAAAGAATGGAAAAAACTATAGCTTCCTTTAAGGATTCTTTAAACACTATCAGAACTGGACGTGCAAACGCCGCAATCTTTGATAAGGTTCGCGTTGATTATTACGGAACAAAATCGCCTTTAAATCAGGTGGCTACCATTGCCATTCCAGAGGCTCGTTCTGTCATTATCACTCCGTTTGATAAATCACTCATCGGTGAAATTGAAAAGGCAATTCAGGTTGCAGACCTTGGATTCAATCCTTCAAACGACGGTAAGGTAATCCGCATTACTATTCCTGCTCTTACTGCAGACCGCCGCAAGGAGCTTGTAAAACAGGCTAAGACAATTGCCGAAAACAGCCGTACTGCAATCCGTAACATCCGCCGCGATGGTAATGATGACCTTAAAAAGCAGCAGAAGGACGGAACTCTTACAGAAGACGGACTTAAATCAGAAACAGACAAGCTTCAGAAGCTCACAGACAAATACATCGACGAAATCAACAAGATTTACGATGCAAAAGAAAAGGAAATTTTGAACTAGTAATGTCTGTTGATAAAGATAATCTTCCGCTTCATGTTGCCATTACTATGGACGGAAACGGAAGATGGGCAACTCAAAGAAAGCTTCCCCGCTCTGCCGGTCATGACAAGGGGCTGCATACAGTTAAAACAATTGTAAAGGCTGCTTCGGACCTTGGCATTAAACATCTTACTCTTTACATCTTTTCAACCGAAAACTGGAAGCGTACTCAGGCCGAGGTTGGCTTTCTTATGAATCTTATTCATACCCATCTTAAAGCAGAGCTTGACTTTTACAGGGATAACGGAATAAGGCTTAATCATATTGGGGATCTGGCTGCCCTCCCTGCAAACATTCAAAAAGACATTACAGATGCAATAGATGATACAAAGGATTTTTCGGGCATGATTTTAAACCTTGCCATTAATTATGGAGGCAGGGACGAAATCATACGGGGAATCAAAAAAATAATTGACGAAGGTCTTAAAAGCCAGGATATAAATGAACAGACTATAAGTGCACATATGGACATGCCGCTTAGTCCAGATGTAGACCTTCTTATAAGAACAGGCGGCGAAAAACGACTGAGTAACTTTTTGCTCTGGCATGTTCCTTATGCGGAACAGATTTATATAGATACCCTGTGGCCGGACTACACTGTTTCTCAATTTTATGATAATATAGAAGAGTACCAGCACCGCAGCCGACGCTTTGGAGCCGAAAAGGCTGGTAAATAAACAGGAAACTTATGAATAAGGTAGCAAAACGATTATTAGTATTCTTTATTGGACTGCCGCTTGTAATTGCCATAGTGTCTCTCCATTATTATAATCACATTGCTTTAAACATCGTTGCCACAGTTGTTTCTGCTCTTGCTGCAAACGAATTTTATAATATGGCACGCAACCGTTTTCAAATGTTTCCAAAAACAGCGGTCATAATTTTTACAACTGCACTCCCCTTTATAGCCTACAATTTTGTTTTACTGGATATGGATCTTTCCTATCTTACCTGGGTTTTGGTTTTTGACATTTTTGCATTTATGGGTGCAGAATCACTTTGTGGTCAAAGCTTTGAAAACTCCCTGGAAAAAATTGCCGTTACCATTTTAATTATTTTCTACTGCGGATTTATGATTACCTTTATTCCGCGCATGTGTTCGATCAAAGAAGACTCTACAATTTTTATATATCTGTTTTTTATACTTGTATTTATGTGCGATTCAGGTGCCTGGTTCTTTGGAATACTTCTTGGAAAAACAACAAGAGGCTTTTTTAAGGCCAGCCCAAACAAAAGTCTTGTAGGCTTTGCAGGAGGAATTATTACCTCAATGGCCTGCGCACTTTTATTCAAGTTTTTATTTCCTGTTGTATTCTACGGACCATTCTGGAAAATCCTCATAGTTGCAGCAACAACAGCACTTGCCGCAATAGTTGGAGATTTGATTGAATCGGTTTTCAAACGCTCTTGTGATGTAAAGGACAGCGGCACCCTCATTCCTGGTCGCGGTGGTCTTTTGGACTGCATTGACTCAATCATTCTGGGTGCACCTATCTATTACATGGGAATTCACATCTTATATCTTACTGCAAAATTATGAAACGAGTTTTAGTTTTGGGCTGTACCGGCTCTATAGGTACAAATGCTTTAAATATCATAAATTATATGCCTCAGGATTTTGTGCTTTGCGGAGTTCAGGCACATTCAAGTAAAGAACGCCTGGAAGAAATTGCCGCCCGTGCAAAATGCCCTTCTTTGCTCACAAGTGAAAAAAACACACCGCAGGACCTTGAGGCCTTTGTAGAAGAATGTAAGCCGGACATTGTTGTAAACGGAATATGCGGCTCTGCAGGTTTAATTCCTTCTAAGATTATTCTGGAAAAAGGAATTGACCTTGCCCTTGCAAACAAAGAAACAATCGTTATGGCAGGCTCTCTTATAAAGGAGCTGGCTCACGACAAAAATGCAAAAATACTTCCAGTAGATTCTGAGCATTCTGCAATCTTTTGTCTTACTCAAAAAATCGGAACAGAAAATATTTCAAAAATCATAATTACTGCAAGCGGTGGTCCGTTCAGAACACTTACAAAACCTGAGCTTGAGCAGGTAACGATTGAACAGGCGCTTAATCATCCAACCTGGCAGATGGGCAAAAAAATTACTATTGATTCTGCAACACTTGCCAACAAGGGCCTTGAGGTAATAGAAGCCTCTCAGCTTTTTGATGTAGGCGCAGACAAAATAGAAGTTGTAGTTCATCCTCAAAGTCTTGTTCATTCTCTGGTACGCACAAAGGACGGAATGCTTTACGCTCAAATCAGCGAGCCGGATATGAAGCATCCTATTTTGAACGCACTCACCTGGCCGGAAAATAAAGAAAACTATCTTGAACCGTTTGACCTTTTTGACAAGACCATGACCTTCTTTAAGCCGCGCATGCAGGATTTCCCAATGCTCAGCTATGCCTTTGAATGTGTAAAATTCGGCAAGGCTTACCCTATTGCCTACAACGCTGCCAACGAGGTTGCAGTAAACGCCTTCCTTGAAGAAAAGATTTCGTTCCAGGCAATTTCGCGCATTGTAAGATCTGTACTGGACAAAAACTGGAATCATAAAATCAAAAGCTTTGACGATGTTTTTGCGGCAGACGAGGAAGCCAGAAGCTACACTGCGGAGCTTATATGAAATGGTTATACGGAATACTGTGCCTGTTCTTTTTAATTCTTTTTCATGAATTCGGTCATTTTATTGCTGCCAAGCTTTTTGGCGTAAAGGTAGAAAGCTTTTCCATAGGCTTTGGTCCAATCCTTTTGCACAAAAAAATTCGCGGAACAGATTACCGGCTTTCACTCATTCCACTTGGCGGCTACTGCGGCATGAAGGGAGAAAACGACTTTAGAAAAGCCCTTGATGAAAACCTTAAGGAAATTACTGCAGAGCCCGATTCACTTTTTGGAATACATCCTTTAAAGCGAGCTGCAATTGGTTTTGCAGGACCTTTTTTCAATTTTATATTTGCAGTGTTTTGTCTTAGCCTCATAAACGGAATCGACTATACCTATTACACCTATTCCAACAAAATCATTCTTGCAGACGAGCTTTACGAAAACTCATCTATGGCTGCAAGACGTGGCGGACTACTCACCGGGGACCAGATTATACGAATTGACAACAAGGAAATTACAGACTTTAGCGATATTATTGAATATGTAAGCCTGCACCCGGACGAGGATATGATGGTTTATGTTCTTCGTGACGGAAAGGAGCTTGGCTTTAATGTTCATTCAGAGCTGGATAAAGAAACCGGCACCGGTAAGATTGGAGTGGCGGCAGACACGTCAAACGAGCTTGAAAAGGAATCTCCGCATTACGGATTTTTCGGCTCCATAGGGCACGGCTTTTTAGACGCCTTTGAATATATTGGATTAACCTTTAAAAGCATTGCAATTTTATTTAAGGGCGTGGACTTAAAGAATGCCGTAGGCGGACCTGCCCGCGTTACAGAAATGCTTGGAAGTACAGCACAGAGCGGATTTTCTGCAGGCTTTAAGATTGGCTTAATCAGTCTTGCACAGCTTATGGCTGTTATAAGCATTTCGCTTTTTATAATGAACCTTCTGCCTGTTCCTGTCCTTGATGGCGGACTTATCCTTATTGCAATTATAGAAGCAGTAAGCCGCAGAAAGGTGCCTCCAAAGGTTCAGTATTATATTCAGTTTATAGGTTTTGCATTTATTGCTATTTTGTTTATAATAGGATTAGTTGGTGATATAAACTATTTTATTTCTGGAGCTGGAAAATGAAAAAGCTTTTTTTAATTTTGATTTTAACTGCTGCCTTTACTTTTACTCTTAGCGCACAGGCACATATTTCTACACAGTCACATCAGGCTCAGATTACTGCAATCAAATCGCTTCCGGTAAAGTCCGGAAACGAGCTTACATATTTTACTGCAGGTGACGACGGCTTTTTAATTAAATGGTCCGACAATAACGAAGGCGAACATTATCAGATAAGCGATGTAGGAATTAAGCTCATTGCAGTTTCTCCTAATTCAAATTATGTTGCAGTTTATGAAAGCGACGGTGGTTCTGTAAACAAGGTAAGTGTATGGGACTGGAGAACCTTGACCCGTAAGTTTTACAAAAAATATACAGACTCAATCACTTCTCTGGAGTTTTCTGCCAAGGGAACTTACCTTATTGTAGGAACTGCCTCTGTAGACGGCGCAGAATTTTACAATACTTCTAACTGGTCCAAGATTAATAAAATCAGGGCAAATACAAGCATTGTAAATTACATTCACACAAGCGATACAGAAAAAACAGCAGTGTTCTATTCACCTGCCGGAAGCCTTGCCTATTACAATATGCAGACTGGACAGCTCAAGGAAAAGTTTACAGTTATCCAGGGCTTATCTCAGGTTGTGCTTTATAATTCAAATATTTTCCTTGCCGGAGTCCGCGATAATACCATTTATGTTTTGAACGCCTACAAAGGAACTACAGTAACCTCTATCAAGGCATCAAATCCTATTATTCTTTCTTCTTACAAGGATTCAAATCTTTACTATCTTGAATACGACGGCAAAAACAACTATGACCTTAAGATGCTCGAAAATCTGGATGGACAAAAGGTAAGTAATCCTCGTCTTGTAAAGTCCTTCCGCGGTCCTAGAGGAAACGCTGCAATCAACACAGGTATAAAAAACTATACCGAAATTCTGTTGGGAAGCAAAACCGGTTCGGTTTATAAAATTGATACCGACCCTTCTCTTTCTACAACAAACATGACAGAGATTACAGAAAATACCTACTCCAAGATTTACGATATGTGTAAGGCACCTAGCGATTTTTACTTCCTTACA
>JAFZYR010000078.1 GCA_017616165.1 Treponema sp. | reverse complement strand
TAACAAGCATCAAACACTTGAAAAACCCCCGTTTTTTTGTTATATTTTGTCTACTCACGCCGGAGTGGTGGAATGGTAGACACGACAGACTCAAAATCTGTTGCGAGCAATCGTGTAAGAGTTCAAGTCTCTTCTCCGGTAAATGCATGTTAACTCAAGGAGCCATGGGGTCCCTGAGCTTGTCGAAGGGTCCTTTAACAAGGGCCTTTTTTGATAATAATCTTAAAGAATTCATATCTCCTTTAATTAAAGCTTCTTTCTTTTTTCGACCCCATCCTTTTACTTGTTGTTCACGATTGAATGCATCTTTGATGTTAAAACATTCTTCATAATAAACAAGTTGAACAGGGAGTCTTTCTTTTGTATAAGAACATCCTTCTCCAGCATTATGCTCTTCAACTCTTAGTGTTAAATTATCAGTACTTCCAACATAATATGACTTGTCTTTACATTTAAGTATGTACATATAAGCTTTCACGAATATTTCTCCTTCTGAGGCCCTTCGACAGGCTCAGGGACCCCATGGGGTTTACAGTTCAGGCCTCATGTTGGCGCAGAGCTTGTGGAATTCTGTGGCTTCTGCGATGTGTGGGGCGCAGATTTTTTCGCTGCCGGCTATGTCGGCTATGGTGCGGGCCACCTTTATGCAGCTGCTTATGGCTCGTGGAGAAAAACCGTAGCGGCTGATTGCTTTGTCCAGGACATCGCGGACATCTTTTTCCATGACGCAGTAATCAAGAATTTCCTGCGGGGAAAGTCTTGCATTTTTTGTTCCCTGACGTTTGCGCTGGGCAAGTACGGCTCTTGCAATTCCTTCGCGGATTTCTTCTGTAGTAAGAAGGTCCTTGCGCTGTTGAACTTCATCCTTGTTTTCAGACTGATTTTCTACAAACACACGTAAATCAATTCGGTCGAGCAGGGGAGCAGAAAACTTTTTCCAGTACTGGTCAATCGATTTTCCGCTGCACAAACAAATCTTTGTTTTAGAACCGTAATTCCCGCACGGGCACGGATTAGTTGCCATGAGCAGCTGGAATCTTGCCGGATACGTAGTGCTTCTACCGGCCCGGCTCAAAGTAATGCTTTCGCTTTCCAAAGGTACGCGCAGCATCTGAAGAACACTCGACCTGAACTCAGCCGCTTCATCTAAAAACAAAACGCCGTTATGTGCCAAAGAAATTTCTCCAGGCCTGCAGTTCACACCGCCACCACACATACCTTCCACGCTAGCAGTTTGATGCGGAATCCTGAACGGTGGAATGCGAATTAAAGGATTGTTAGGTTTTATAAGTCCCGCAAGCGACCATATTCTTGTAACAGACTGCGCCTCTTCCATAGTCAAAACCGGATTAATTGCCGGAAACTTTTGAATAGCCATAGTCTTTCCACAGCCCGGAGCTCCAACTGCAAGAAGATTATGCCCGCCTGCAGCCGCAATCTGTAAAGCACGAATCAGTTCCCGCTGCCCAAGAATTTCTGCATATTCATAACCCTCCTGCATCTGTGCAAAAAACACGCCGTCTTTTTCTTCGCAGCCTGCAGGAATATCTTTTGCCCCTCTTCCAATATTCCTGTTCATAAAAAAAGCCGGATCACTGAGCGCCCTAAAAGCATTTTCAAGAGTGTCTGCTCCATAAACCCGCACGCCCGGAACTTCCATAGCTTCATCTGCATTCGAAGCCGG
>JAFZYR010000077.1 GCA_017616165.1 Treponema sp. | reverse complement strand
GCACGCGCAACAATAACTTCGCTTTCTTCCTTGCGCTCCAGTATTCCAATGATTTTCGAAAAATTTGTTTTTGCTTCAAGAACATTCATTTTACACATATGTGCCTCCGGAATATTTAATTACTTAGTCAAGTTAGTCTTAGTCAACCTGACTAGATAATAAACCCAAAAGTGTCAGAAGTCAATAATAATTTCTGGATTGTAATGGTGTAATGCTTCGTTATTATGTTATAATAAGTCATGGCATTTATAGAAATCCTGTACATAGACCAGTATCTCGCCGTGATTAATAAACCTGCGGGGCTGCTTAGTGTGCCGTTCCCGGGTTTTAAGGGAAAGACGGCGCAGTCTGTTTTAGAAGATATTTTACGCAAGCAGGGTAAGGCAAATGCTCACCACAGGCCTTTTGCCGTTCACAGACTTGACCGCGATACAAGCGGAGTTATGATGTTTGCACTTTCTCAAGCTGCACAGAAAAAAATAATGGACGACTGGCATAAAATTGTTACTGAGCGGTTGTACCACGCGCTTGCAGAAGTACCACGGGCTAACAGTAAGTTTCCGCCGCTGCCGGAGCCGAATGAAGGATGGATAAAGGATGAGCTTTCGTTTAATAAGCATCATGTGGGGTATGTGAAGAGGGATGGTGAAGGTGGCCCTTCGAGAGCCTCAGGGACCACGAACCGACAGAACTCAGGGACCACGGTGGCGCGGACACATTATAAAATCATAAAGCAGGGGAGCCGCTACGCTTTGTTTGAGCTTTCTCTGGACACCGGTAAAAAGAATCAGATCCGTGCGCACCTTGCAGCCTATGGATACCCGCTGGCAGGTGATAAGGAACACCGGGCGCTTACCGACCCATTCAACCGTTTATGCCTGCATGCATGCTCGCTGGAGTTTACTCATCCGTTCACGCATGAAACAATGAAGTTTGAAGTCCCAGAGCCTAAAGAATGGGAATTGAGAGTATAATTACGTGCAATCTGGTTTAATATGAAAATTTGCACGTAAGTCACAAAAGATCATGTAATTCATTACGTGCATTTTTGACCATATTTCTTGAAGTGCACGTAATCAGAATAATTACTTACAACTAGCGTCTAAGAGTCAATTACTGTATAATTGGAAAATAACAAGAAGAGGTTTTATATGAAAGGTTATATCCACCAGCTCGAGAGTTTTGGATGCGCAGACGGCCCAGGCAGTCGTTTTATTATTTTCTTTGCAGGCTGTCCTTTGCGCTGTCTTTACTGCCACAATCCTGATACCTGGAAGATGACAGACGGAAAGCAGTACGCTGTAGAAGAACTCCTTGCCGAAGCAGAAACCTGCCGTGCCTACTGGGGTAAAAAAGGCGGCATTACAGTTAGCGGCGGCGAACCTTTGTTCCAGCTGGACTTTTTGATTGAGCTCCTAACCGAATGCAAAAAGCGCGGAATTAATACCTGTATAGATACCTCTGGTGCAACCTTTACAAAAGAAGGCGAGTGGTTTGAAAAATTCAAAAAGCTCATGGAAGTAACAGACCTTCTTCTTATGGACATTAAGCACATAAACGAAGAAGAACACATAAAGCTCACAGGTCAGAGCGGAAAAAATATCCGTGAAATGTTTGCATATCTTGATGAAATTAAAAAGCCAATCTGGATCCGCCACGTTCTTGTTCCGGGCATTACAGATAACGACGAATATCTTACTCAGACACGCGATTTTATCCGCACACTCAGTAATGT
>JAFZYR010000033.1 GCA_017616165.1 Treponema sp. | reverse complement strand
GCGGCTGATAGCAGTTCCAATATCCTGAGTAATATAAACAGAAGTTCCATCCTTGCGGAGAAGAACTTTTTCCTGATTGTTTCCGTCTTTACCCTTACCTACTACGTCTGTTACGTCTATGCGGACTGAACCATCCGGGGCACGGAAAAATACGCCTTTGTCCAGGCCTTTGAGAATTTCGTCCTTACCTTTGAGGTAGGTTTCGCTTTCGAAGTAGTATTTATCAAAGCTGATTCCTGTACGTTTGTAAGTAGCCATCATTCCGTCAAAGGTCCAGCCGTTCATTTTTTCCCAGAGGGCGTGAACTTCTTTGTCGCCTGCTTCCCATTTGATAAGCATGTCTTCTGCCATCTGATTAGCTTCGGGGTGGGCTGTTTCAGGCTTGTCTTTTTCTCCTTTGAGATACTTGTCAAATTCTACGTAACACTGACCTACAAAGTGGTCGCCCTTCATACCAAGGCTTTCCGGAGTATCACCCTTTGCCTCATGAAAGAGCTTATATGCCAGCATAGATTTACAGATATGAACACCACGGTTATTGATAAGGTCTACCTTGTAAACTTCGGCACCGGCTGCCTTTAAGATGCGGCTTACAGATTCACCAAGTGCGTCGTTGCGTACGTGACCCAGGTGAAGAGGCTTGTTTGTATTTGGGCTTGAAAACTCAATCATTACACGTCGGCCTTCCAAAGGCTTTTTGCCGTCTGAATTAAGGGAACCGTAGTTATCTCCCTGGGCTTTGATAGCCGTGAGGATTGGGGCTGCAGCTCCGCTTTTGTTTAATTTTACATTTACATAAGGACCTACGGCAAGAAATTCGCCTAAGGATTTATCTGTGATTTTTGACACAACTCCGGCTGCAATCTGAGGTGGTGCCATGCGAAGCGCCTTTGCAAAAGCAAACATTGGCGCACCAAGGTCTCCCATTTCGGGGTTAGGTGCGTTCTGCACAACGATTGAGGCGGCGTCCACAGCGGCTGCCGACGGGTCTTTTTCTTTTATAAATTCATTGAGTGCCGCAGCAATAATGGAGCGGCAAGTCTCTTTTACATCTGCCATATGGTCCTCTTAAGGTGGTTTCGACAGGCTCAACCACCACAAATCTTCATGTGGTGGTTGAGCCTGTCGAAACCACCATTTGCATTAATACACGCTTAAAATCTTATTCAATGTTTCTTTACCAATAATCCTAAAGAAGCTGCCCAAACGTGGGCCCTGTTCTTTTGCAATGAGTGCCTGGTAAAGGGCTGTGAACAGGGCTTTTGATTCAAGTCCCATTTCTGTTGCAATGTCGTACATTGCCTGCTGGCATTCCTTATCCATCTGGAAGGTATCGAGCTTTGGAACAACTTCATCACGTACGCGCTGAACAGCCTTAAGAATGTCGCCGCTCAAATCTGCCTTGCTGCCATCCTTGCGGAGTTCAAAACAGAAGTCCGGTGCGCAGTCTGGAGCCGAATGCTTTACCCAGAACCATGCACATTCAATTCTGCGGCGGAGACGTTCTTCCTGTTCAGGTTTTACGTCGCCAAGTGCCTTGATTACAGCATCAATATCACCGGAATAAATCTGAAGCAATGTTGTAAGCTGGCGGATTGTTACCTGGTATGGCATTACGTCTGGAATCTTTCCGTCAATCTGGCTGAGCATGTAGATACGCTTTTCTTTATTAAAGTGATCGTCGCTCTTGGCCTTGTCTATTCCGTAAACAATTCTTTCTGTCTTGTCGTAATCCTCGTAAACCTTAAGAACATCCATATCAAAGCTGATTGCAAATTCTGTATTTGGACGAGTTCCTGCAAAAAGGTAGCGGAGTACTTCTGCCTGATAAACATCAAGAGCATCAGGGAGCGCAATTACCTTACCCTTTGAAGAAGACATCTTGCCTGGGACACCCTTCAAGTTTACAAAGTCGTAGCGCATAGTAACAGGTGCATCCCAGTCGTAGATTCTCTTAGAAACCAATTTAGCTGTATCGTATGAACCACCTGGGCTGATATGATCTTTTCCACCCGGTTCGAATACTACCTTTTCTTCGTTCCAGCGCATAGGCCAGTCAACACGCCAGCCAAGCTTTGCACCCTTGAAAACACGGATATCTGCAGTTTCGCAGTTGCCACATTCACATTTATAGGTAATTCCATATTCGCCGTCGTAATCTGTAATTTCAGTTGTGTCTTTGTTACACTTGCCACAGAAAATAGAAACAGGCCAGTATACGTCTTCTGGCTTCATTTTGTGGGCGTCGTCGCGGTATTCGTTCAAGCATTCCTTAATAACATCGCGGTTCTGCATTGCCTTGCGCATACCTTCTGCATAGCGGTTTGCACGATAGCGGCTTGCCTGATACAAGAACTCTGGAGCAATTCCAACGCGTGGAAGCTGAGTTTCAATATCTACCTCGTGATGACGTGCATAGTTTTCGTTGCGGCCGGTTGTATCTGGTACTTCTGTAATAGGATAGCGAAGATATTTTTCCAAAATGTCTGGGTCCGGCATATTAGCAGGAACCTTGCGGAATACATCGTAGTCGTCCCATGAATAAATAAAGCGAACCTTTTTACCACGGTCGCGGAGGGCACGTACTACTAAATCTACAGTAATAATTTCGCGGAAGTTTCCAAGGTGAACAGTTCCGGAAGGTGTAATACCCGATGCACAGGTATAAGAATCCAGATCTCCCTTTTCGCGGATAATCTGGCTTGCCATCTGATCTGCCCAATGACAGAGCAATGGATCTCTCTTTTCGTTGTTATTTTCGTTACTCATAGGGTGTTATTATAGTAAAAAAACGCATTTGTATCAAATGCATACTACTAAAATAGAGAAATATCCACCTTTTTGACAAAATGTACCTTATAATATAACTATGAAAGAATACGTTAACTGGGCAATTCTTGCACCCGGCAGGATTGCTGTAAAAATGGCTGAGGCTATGAATGGAGAGGCTGCTGAAGGCAAAGTCAGGCTTTATGCAGTTGGATCAAGGAACTTAGAACGCGCAAAGGAATTTGCTTCTAAGTGGAATTTTCAAAAGGCTTATGGAAGCTACGAAGAGCTTTTAGCAGACAGTGAGGTTGATGCAGTTTATGTTGCAAATCCTCATGCCTTTCATATGGAAAGTGTACTGGCTGCATTGAATGCAGGAAAACATGTGCTTTGTGAAAAGCCTGCAGGCTGTTCCCGCGACCAGCTGGACAAAATGATCTCTCTTGCACGTCAGAAAAATCTCTTTTTTATGGAAGCAATGTGGACTGCTTTTAATCCGACAATCGCACAGATTTGCAAGACAATTTCTGAGGGCGTAATTGGAAACGTAAAAAATATTGACTCCCGCTTTTGTAACCGTAACCCTTATGATCCAAACGACAAGAATGACAGAAACTATGCTCCCGAGCTTGCAGGCGGTGCTCTGCTGGACCTTGGCATTTACAATATTTATTTTGCAATGATGATTGCAGGCTTTTCTCCGGTTGCGTCTACAAGTTCAATTGTGCGCATGCTCAAGGGAATTGATGCCTGGAACAGCGTAAACCTTGCCTTTGAAAACGGAATTATTACAAGCTTTGAGGATGCAATGGACCTGCCAAGTGCAGGCGGCCCGACCCACGATGCAGTAATTTTTGGAGAAAAGGGCTACATCACCGTAGAAAACTTTTTCTGCACCCAGAAGGCCGATGTTTATGTTTACAAAAATATCTGGGGCAATGAGGCAGATTTAGTAAATCAGATTCGCTGTCCGTTCAAAACAAACGGCTATGAATATGAGCTCATTCACGCAACCCGGTGTATCCTCGAAGGCAAAACAGAATCGGATGTTCACACCTTCAAAAAATCAGAAGAGCTTTGCAGCGTAATGGACGGATTGCGCGCAGACTGGGGTATGAAGTACCCTTGGGAAAAATAGACAAACGACGGAGGAACCCGATATGGAATACACTTCAAGCTCAGATAAAATTACCCGCGATTATTTTGACTCTCTTTTGCTGGAAACTCGCTATGTAGATTCTGTGCTGCCATCAACAAAGCTTGAGCTTTATGGCCGAACCTTTGACACACCAATTATGACCGCTGCACTTTCTCACCTGCACAACACTGCTCCAAACGGAATGGTAGTTTATGCACAGGCTGCAGCAAAAGCAAACGCAGTTCACTGGGTTGGAATGGGAGAAGACAAGGAGCTGGAGGACATTGTTGCAACAGGAGCTGCTACAATAAAAATCATAAAGCCTCATGAGGACAACAAAGAGGTTTTCCGTAAAATTGAACACGCGGTAAAGATCGGCTGTTTTGCAGTTGGAATGGATATTGATCACGCCTTTAATTCAAGCGGCGGTTATGACAAGGTATTTGATCTTCCAATGAAGGCCAAAACCACAGAAGAACTGCACGACTTTGTACAGGCAGCCGGAGTTCCTTTTATAGCCAAGGGTGTTTTGAGCGCACAGGATGCCGAACGCTGCCTTAAGGCCGGCTGCAAGGGAATCATTGTTTCTCATCATCACGGAATTATGAGCTATGCTGTTCCTCCGCTTATGATACTTCCACAGATTATGGAGGTTGTAGGAAAGCAGATTCCAGTTTTTGTAGACTGCGGAATAGAAAGCGGAATGGACGCCTATAAATGTCTTGCCCTTGGGGCAACTGCTGTTGGAGTTGGCCGCCACCTTATGCCTTTACTCAAGGATGGAGCCGACGCAACTGCCGCCCGCATGAAGGAAATGACAGGCGAGCTTGCTGGCATTATGGCCAGAACCGGAGTCTGCGACCTGGTACACTTTGATCCAACCATAATCCACAAAAGGAGTTTTTAATGTACTTAGGAATATCTTCCTCTCTAACCCACACCTCTCCAGAGGACTGGGCCAGCAAACATAAATCCCTCGGGCTCAAAAGCGTTGTATTTCCGATAGACTGTATGGCCGGTCAGGAAAAAATCATGGCTTACAAAAAAGCCGCTGACGACGCAGGCCTTGTAATTGCAGAGGTTGGCGTATGGCGAAACACACTTGCTGCCGATCCCGCCGAACGTGCCAAATGGATTGATTATGCCGTAGAGCAGCTTAAAATGGCAGACCAGATTGGAGCCCGCTGCTGTGTAAATGTTGTTGGAACTCCTTACGGTCCACGCTGGGACGGAGGCTATCGCGATAACTTTAGCCAGCAGGCCTGGGACATGGCAGTAAAAATGATTCAGCAAATTATTGACCGCGCATCACCTGTAAACACAAAATTCAGCATAGAGTCCATGCCGTGGATGATTCCAAGCAGCCCTGATGAATACCTTCGTCTTATGAAGGCTGTAGACCGTCCTCAGTTTGGAGCCCACCTTGATGTTGTAAACATGATTACTTCTCCGGACCGCTACTTTTTCAACGACCGCTTTCTTGATGAATGCTTTGAAAAGCTTGGTGTCCAGATTTGCAGCTGCCACCTTAAGGATATACGCTTAAAAGAAGAATACACCTTCCAGCTTCAGGAATGCGCCTGCGGACAGGGTTCACTCGACATTCCGCGTTACATAAATCTTGCAAGTGCCGTTCGCAGCGACATGCCTATGATTATTGAGCATTTGACAACTGATGAAGAGTATATTGAAAGTGTAAAGTGGATTGCTTCGTCGCTACGCTCCTCGCAATGACATGTCACTACGCTCCTCGCAATGACGCGTCATTGCGAGCCGAAGGCGTGGCAATCTACATACATGAACAGATTATTCCACAGGATAACAATCATAACCGGAGCTTCTGAGCTTATCGGCAGTAGTATTGGTACCATCATCCTTTACAAGAACAATGTAGTAGGTGGTGCCGCTTGCACGAACCTCGCTGGTTACGTAGGCATCAAAGCCTTTTTTCTGAACTTCCTCACACAAAAGCTTTGCATTTGATTCTGTCTTAAAAAGTCCAAGCTGCCATTTTGTGTTTTTAGTTGCAGTAACCGGAGCGACACTTTCGCTGGCAACAGTGCTTACATCAGAGAAGGTTCCTGTACCCTGCTCTGCAACTCCGCTCTTTGGAACAAAAAACCAGAACGGTGTCGGAAGCAGTTGAACGTCACCCTTTACAATTGCAGCCTCTGTTGATGAAGGATAATTTTTTGTAATCTGATTTGCCCAGGATTTTTCACCTGTAACATACCACAGTGTAAGCAGAATTACCGGATGCACAGATTTCATTGACTCAACCTTAAGATAAGCCTTGAGCAGTTCAAGCGGCTCGTTTAAGTCGTCAACATTCTGAGCACGGCAAAGGGCACTCCACTGAGCATATAATTTTACATAAGAAAGGATTTCTGCGTTTTTGGAATTACGTACGGCAGAATTAAGATAACTGTCTGCTATTGTATATTCACCGCAGCAAAGAGCACAGCGTACGGCATCAAGCACAAGCTGTTCATTTGTTTTTTTAGGCATGCCGTCTGCATCACCTGCAGAAATACCGGCAGCAGCTGCATAATTTTTCTGGGCATCACCGTAAAGCGACATCTGCTCCTGAAGCGACGCAAGAAAAACATAAGCCGCACGTTTTTCGGAAGCAACCGTAAGCTTGGAAATCTGTCCCTGAACATACGAAATGGACTCATCAATATTTGCCTTTTTTGTAGCTTCGGACGCAATATCCTTTGCCTTTGGCTCTGCAAATAAAAATGCGGTGGTTAAAAATAGTGATAATACGGTTAAAAATTTTTTATTCATGAATTCTATCTTCTATGTTCACTTTATCGGCCGGTTTTGGCTGTGACTCAATAGAAGATTGTGAGGATTTTTCAGAAGCCTTTGTTTCTTTCTTTTTCATTTTTTCTTCCTGCTTCTGAACTTTTTTATCCAGCTTTTCCTGTTTTTTCTTTTCTTTAAGGCCAAGGTTTCTGGCATCGGCAACTTCATTTTCATGAGAAAGGCGGACAAGATTTGCAACAAGATAGCACAAAAGTGAAAAAATAATTCCGGCGGCAAAGGCAATAAAAATTACAACAACCACAGACTTATCGGTATAGGTTTTAAAAAGCCAGAGGGTGCACACGTTTGTAAGATTCTTGCCGATAAAAAAGGCAAGGAAGATAAGAATAAGTAAAATGATTATTAATGCTGCTATCATATTGTGTCTCCTTTCGTCATTGCGAGGAGCGGAGCAAGTTTATTCTGAGCCTGTCGAAGGGTGGCAATCCATATTTGACAATGTCTTTTAGTATGTGGATTGCCACGCTGCGCTCGCAATGACGTGGTTTTTAAACCAGTTCCCCTTTAAATGTGTTCCCGTTTAACTGATTTATTTTAACATTTACAAACGAACCTATCAACTTGCGGTCGGCTTTAAAGACAATTTTTTCGTGCTGCTCAGTCTGACCTAAAAGCTCAGTTGAATCATCGCGGCTTACACCTTCAGCAAGGACAAGCACAGTATTACCTACCCGCTCCTTCATTCTTTCCTGAGTGTGCTCAAGCTGAAGATCTATTACACGCTGAAGGCGCTCTTTACGAACCTCTTCCGGAAGCTGTTCCATTTTTGCAGCAGGAGTTCCTTCACGCGGGTTATAAAAATACATCATTGCACTTTCGTATTTTACCTGCTTCATAAGGTCGAGCGTCTGCTCAACATCTTCTTCTGTCTCACCCGGAAAGCCCATCATTATGTCTGTGGTAAGCGAAACCTCGGGAATCTTTGCTTTGATTTTTGCAACAAGCTCAAGATACTGCTCGCGGGTATAACGGCGGTTCATTGCCTTGAGCACAGGAGTAGATCCGTTCTGAACCGGAAGATGAATATGACGGCAGAGGACTGGTTCACTTGCAATTACATCAATTACATCATCTGTAAAATCCTTTGGATGCGAAGACATAAAGCGTACCCAGCGGATTGTAGATTCAGTTTTACGAAGATGTTCTGCAATTATTTTCAAAAGCCCCGCAAAGTTTACGTTCTGACCGGCAGTATCGACACCGTTATAGCTGTTTACGTTCTGACCAATGAGGGTAATTTCGCAAACCTTAAGCTTTTTTAAGATATCAAGCTCCTGCAAAATCTGTTCAACAGGTCGGCTGATTTCGCGACCACGGACATAAGGAACAATACAGTAGGTGCAGAAGTTATTACAGCCGTGCATAATCGGCACAAAGGTAGAAAAGGCACCAGGCTCTGCAGAAACAGCGGCAAACTGGTAAGCCCCCGAATCATCAGGCACAGAAGATACATCATCAGCGCGCCCCTCTTCCACTGCTTCTATTATCTTTCCAAAATGATGCTTTGCATAAGTTCCGACAACAAAATCAACAAAAGGATACTGCTGCTTAAAGGTTGGCAAAAGTCGTTCTGCCATACAGCCTGTAACAACAACAGTAAGAGGCTTAGCTCCATCCTTTACATATTCAACGGCTTCATCCAAAAGCTTAGTTTTTGCGCCGGTCTTTTTTTCGCGCACCGCCTTGAGCCCGTTTATCCAGCCCAGGCGTCCTTCAATTCTTTCTTCGGCAGACTTTCTGATGGAACAGGTATTTACAATCATCATATCTGCAACCTGCGCAGAGGCCGCCTTAGCCCACCCCCGCGCAATCAAAAGCTGTTCCATAGAAGCCGACTCCGCAATATTCATCTCGCAGCCATATGTTTCGAAAAAGTAAGTCATATTGTCTATTATACAGATAGGGAAATGTGTGGGCAAGGCTACTATAATTTTTTCCTGTAATTGTCTATAATACCTGCATGCGCGACATACAAAACGAAACAGACACAAGAAAGATTCCATTGCAAAAAGTTGGTGTAAAGGGGGTGCGATACCCTGTAACAGTTCTCGACAAAAATCACAAGCAGCAGCAGACGACTGCGACCGTGGACCTTTTTGTAAACCTGCCGCACAATTTTAAGGGAACACATATGTCACGCTTTATTGAGGTGTTCCATAAGTATCACACAGACATTACCATGCAGCATTTTCTGGATATGCTGGAAGAAATGCGCAAAAAGCTTGATGCCGAGCAGGCCTTTGGTACGGTGAGCTTTCCTTATTTTATAGAAAAAAAGGCTCCGGTTTCGCAGGCTTCGGGAATTATGGAATATACCTGCTCTTACGAAGCAAGCGTAAGCCCGACAGAACGAAAGTTTTATATCACTATAGAAGTACCTGTTACAACCCTGTGCCCGTGCTCCAAGGCAATAAGCGAATACGGTGCCCACAACCAGCGCGGCAAGGTAAAGGTAAAGCTGCTTTATTCTGAATTTTTCTGGATTGAAGATATAATTGAACTGATTGAGAAGTGCGCCTCATCCCCGCTCTACTCCCTCTTAAAGCGCGAGGACGAAAAATTTGTTACCGAACACGCCTACGACAATCCACGCTTTGTAGAAGACGTAGTGCGCGAGGTTTACACTGCCTTGTCAAAATACAATTTTAAGTGGTTCAGCGTAGAGGCCGAAAACGAAGAGAGCATCCACTTTCATAACGCTTATGCGTATACCGAGAGCCCTTCGACTAGCGGTTCCTGAGCCTGTCGAAGGACAGGGACCCCAAATTAACGCTCTGCTGCTTCCAGTGTATTCTGCATGAGCATGGCAATTGTCATTGGGCCAACCCCGCCCGGAACCGGTGTAATAAACGAAGTCTTTTCAACTAAATCATCAAAATCACAGTCACCGATCAGGCGGAAGCCGCTCTTTTTGCTGGCATCAGGGATTCTGTTTACACCAACGTCAATTACAACAGCACCGTCGCGTACCATATCTGCAGTCAAAGTATGAGGATGTCCCGAAGCAACAACAATAATATCTGCCTGACGGGTAATTGCCCCCATATCCTTTGTTCCTGTGTGGCACATTGTTACAGTACAGTTTACATCCTTGCGGGCAAGAAGAATGCTCACAGGCTTTCCTACAATATTTGAACGGCCTATTACAACGGCGTGCTTTCCGCTGGTTTCTATACCCATTTTCTTCAATAAAACAATAATTCCGTGCGGAGTACATGGTAAAAAGCCCGGGCGACCAATCATAAGGTTTCCTACACTTACAGGATGAAAGCCATCTACGTCCTTAGCCGGATCAATTGCCATAATAACCTTGTCTTCATCAATATGCTTTGGAAGCGGCAGCTGTACCAGTATTCCATGCACCGACGAATCTGCATTGAGCGAAGCAATCAGCTCCAAAAGCTCAGCCTCTGTAGTGCTTTCCGGCAGCTGAATAGACCTGTCTGCCATGCCAACCTCGGCCAGAGCCTTGCGTTTACCGGTAACATAACTCACACTTGCAGGTTTTTCACCAACTAAAATAACTGCAAGACACGGATCCACGCCTTTTTCCTTAAGCTCACTAACCTTTGCGGCAACCTCTGCCCTTACGTCAGCTGCAATCTGTTTTCCATCTATTATAACAGCACTCATATGTAACCTCGCTATACCTTTGATTCTTTTATTGATAAACAGCCCGAAAAACTGTATATTTAAAAGGATATTATAAAATTAACTTTGGAGCAATATGAAACGTCTTTTTTCTATTCTTATTATATTATTAACCTTCACAACCTTGATTTTTGCACAGGAAAGCGAAGAACCTATAACCGATGATGAAGGTTTTCCAGATGTATATGTTTACGATTCCAATGGAGCAGGCGACCAGTTCTTAAAAATCTCTCTCGGAGCTCTTTTCCCGTTGAATTTCAATCATCAGCTTAAGGTTGGTGGTGACGCAACAATCGGCTATTACCGTTTTGTTTCCAAATATTTTGCACTCGGCGGCGAAATGTCTGCTACCTACAACCAGTCAATCGGTGAAAAAATACTTGTAATGATTCCGTTTACCTTTGGCGGTATGTTTCAGCCTTATGTAGGAAAATTTGAATTCCCTATGTTTGCAGAAATCGGATTTGCCGCACAGACCTGGCAGAATATGGAAACCTTCCCTACACTTGTAACAAAGCTTTCTGCCGGTGCCTTTTACAGATTCACAGATTCAATCTCCGTTGGGCTTAATACCGATTTTATGTGGATTCCTCAGTGGTTTATTAAAGAGCCTGGAAAAAACTTTAACGGCTTATTTGAAACCTTAAACATAAGCTTAAGATATCACTTCTAATAAGAGACAGGTACAAAATGAAAAAATCAGTTAAATATTCAATATTATCAATAATTCTTGCAGTAACAGCTCTTACCTTTTCTTCCTGTTACTCACCGATTTTCTACGGCATTATGAATGATGTTCCGCCTGAAAAAGCAACAGTAAGCGGAAACATTACGACAATTGCACGCTGTCTTGTAGATGGAACAGAATATCTTTTCCTTAACGGAAACGGCTCCCTTATGTATAAAAAGCTTGATGAAGACAAGCATGGTGCCTGGAAAAACTACACAGCACTCCCTTTTGAGCTTCATCATTACAACTACTATTATTCAGCCTCTGCAAAGGACGGCCATGTTGGTCAGCAGGTATTAAGGGTAATTGCAGATAAGGATAACATCTATCTTTTGACTGTAGCCTACGAAACAAATACTGAATACGGTATTGTTCTTCCAAAGAAATTTTATTTGTGGACCCGCCCGCTCAACGGCATTCTTGAAGGCAAGGCAGCCGACTGGAAGGATCTTGCAGAAAATGCAGACGCCTCGGTATTTCCTACAAAAAAGAATACTGCAGAAGGCAGCTTTGAAACCTACTTTAACCTGATTTACACAAACTCTCCAAGCCCGAATCACAGAAAGGCAATTTTACGCGCAACAAATCCGGATACAAGTGAAGATTCTTACTATGTCCTCAATGGCAGCACTGCTCTTACAAAGGACAGCTCAATCGGCACTTCAAACTACATTGCCACAGATGATGACAAAAAGAATACCCGCGTAAATTCTTTATTCTATCTTGGGGACACACTTTATTATTCAGACTCACAGGTAGTTTGCACTAATGAAACAAAGGACACTGCTGCAACCTATGCGTGCATGTCTTCTTCCGACAAAAACTACAACTCTACCAAAAAGCTCTATCTGTTTGAAGGCAATGCCTCTTCTATGTCCTTCATAGTCGAAGGCAGCTCGGCAATTGCTTCTCTTGCAATAACTGCAGATTCAGTAATTATTGGCGAAGGCAGCTACAACGCCTCTTATACTTCAAACGGCGGTATTCAGCGTGTTGAACTGGACTCCTCTTCTAAACCAAAAAAGGAGCTTGTCAAGTTTACAAATAATGCAGAGTATCAGTTTACCTCTGCTTATATAGTAATGAGTCTGCTTTGTGCAGATCCTTCCAAGACAGAAGCACAGGCCTCTATGTATGCAACCATAACCTATCGTGGAGCAGGAACCTCTTCTTCTGCTACACCGGCAAATATTGGACTGTGGTCATACTATTCTTCCAGAGGCAACTGGAACAGGGAATAGCCGCGGCAGGTAACAGTTGGATAGTTTATTTGAGCAGGTAAAGAACGAAACAGAGCCTCTTGCAGCCCGTATGCGTCCCCGCAATCTTGATGAATATATTGGTCAGGACCATATTGTTGGAAAAGGCCGCCTGCTCCGACGTGCCATTGCCGCAGACCAGCTTACCTCTGTAATTTTTTACGGACCACCAGGCTCAGGAAAAACCACTCTTGCGCGTGTAATTGCAAATCACACACAGTCTTATTTTATTACGCTCAACGCAGTCCTTACCGGAGTTGCAGATATACGCAAAGCCATAGAAGAAGCCGAAAAATATCAGAAAATGTACGGACAGCGTACAATTCTTTTTGTTGATGAGGTTCACCGCTGGAACAAAAGCCAGCAGGATGCCCTCCTCCCCTGGGTAGAAAACGGAACAATCATTCTTATTGGTGCTACAACCGAAAACCCGTTCTTTGAAGTAAACAAGGCCCTTGTTTCTCGTTCACGTGTATTCCAGCTCAAGCCGCTTACCTATGATGATCTTTTTAAGGCCGCAACAATGGCACTTACAGACGAGCAGCGCGGCTATGGACACTGGAAGGTAGAATTTGAAGAAGGCGCACTTGAGCATCTTATAGAAACTGCAAACGGAGATGCGCGTTCACTTTTGAATGCACTTGAGCTTGCAGTAGAAACCACACCGGAGCAATGGAAGCCTTATGGTCAGCCGCCGGTTCCTGCCTACGGTTCACAGATATACATAAGCAAGGAAGCCGCAGAGGAATCTATTCAAAAAAAGGTTGTACTGTACGACCGCGACGGCGACTATCACTACGACATAATTTCTGCATTTATAAAATCCCTGCGCGGACGCGACCCAGATGCAGCCTGTTACTGGCTTGCAAGAATGGTTGCTGCCGGAGAGGATCCACATTTTATTTTCCGCCGCATGCTCATTTCTGCCTGCGAGGATACAGGTCTTGCAGATCCAAATGCAATAAGCGTTGTAAACTCCTGCGCACAAGCCTTTGACAGAGTGGGCATGCCCGAGGGACGCTATTTTCTTGCACACGCAGCGCTCTATCTTTCTACTGCGCCAAAGTCCAACAGCTCGATGGCCTTTTTTGATGCCCTTGCCAGCGTAGAAAAAGAGGATGCAGAGGTTCCTAACCACTTAAAGGATAACAACCGCGATGCAGAAGGCTTTGGTCATGGAGCAGGCTATCTCTACCCTCACGCATATCGTGACCACTGGGTTGCACAGCAGTACCTGCCGGATACTTTGATGGGCCGTGTTTTTTATACGCCAAGCACACAGGGCTACGAAGCAACAATACGCGAGGATGTACTTTCCCGCCGCGAAATACAGATTGCTCAGATTCTGGAAAAAACTCAAGGCGCTCAGGAATTTACCTCGGACGAGCTTGCAACCTCACCGGAAACAACGGGCTCTATAAATCTTTATAAAAAGCCTGCTACAAAGGAGCAGTCTGAATTTGGTGCTTCTCCAATAAGCGAATGGTGGATAAACGAACACTTTAAAAACGGAGAAGTCAAAAAGGAAGAAAACCTTACCTTTAGTCCAAAGAATGCCGCAAACGAGCTGGTATTTGACAGAGCAGAACGCTTCTGGAGACAGAGACTTGATTCCAACCGTGCCGAGATTCTTCTTGGAATACGCGACACAATGATAAACATGGCACAGCTTACACGCCATCATAGAAGCCTTATCTGGAATGCAGATTCAGGACTTTTGCTCTGGGATATTGCGCGAAAAACTCCGGAAGGCGTAACCTGCGGTGTGTGCAAAACAGAAAAAGGAAAACAGATTCTTGAGCAGTACTGCCGCACTCTCGGCGACCTGGACAAGCCTATCCTTCAGTTCAGGGGAACTTCCCTTACCTCGGACTTTCTTACCCAAAAGGATTTTTACAATGTTCTGGTAAACTTTCAGTACAAGGGCGCCATTTTTGACCGCCTGTTCTTTACAGATCCTTTTGCCAGCGAGCCGTCCATTATTGCACTTGCAGAATCAATACGCGCAGTTCTTACTCCTCAAAAATACGAAGACACCGACGAGCATGATGATGACAAGGATGCCGCAGACTTTGTCTATGAGTCACCGCTTGCAAAGGGCTTTAAGGTAATTATTTCGCAAAAGATCCCTTGCAAGGGACAGCACATAAGCGAAATTGTCCGCAAGCAGATTCTTACTCCAGACAGTCTTGACCCCTTTGGTGCAATCCTCAATAAAATGGAAGAAGCCGAACAGGAATTCTTTGGCGACAGAGACAATCCTCTGTTCTCATGGGATGGGCTTTTTATTGCAAACACCTTCCGCAAAAACGGCTTTACCGTAAAGGTTGCAACCCAGGAATTAACAGAAAAAAGAAGAATTACTCCGGCCGAAATTGAAAAGTGGTTTACAAAGGATACCTCTGCCTATGCAGCAAAAATCTGCAGCGCCGTTGGAAATGCAGACCTTCAGAAAATCGTAAACCTTCTTATTGCAGCCTGCGACAAAACAATCTTTGACTGGAAGAGCGAAATATCCTTCTTTATGATTGAGACCCCGTCTAATTCCTGATAGCATCAATATTTGCACGTCCGCCTGGTACAAACGGCAGTACATTTTCTTCTGAATCTACACTACAGCGTACAAAGCATGGCTTGTTGGCACGTTTACAGTCAAAGGCCTTTTTATACCATTCAGGGTCGTTATCTGCATCTACAGTTTCTATTCCAAAGCCGGCAGCAATTGCAAGCAAATCCGGATTCTGGTCAAAAACCGAAGCACTATAGTTTTTATCAAAAAGATATTTCTGCTGCTGGTAAACCATTCCAAGAGTTCCATTCTGCAAAACAATTACAGTAACTCCAAGATTAAGCTCGCGCAGGGTTGCCAGCTCCTGAATATTCATCATGATTGAACCGTCACCGCTTATACAGATAACGCGTTTTTCGGGATTAGCAAGGGCGGCACCAATTGCAGCAGGAAGACCAAAGCCCATAGTTCCAAGCGAACCGGAGGTAAGGAAGGAACGAGGTCTGTCTACAGGATAATACTGAGCGGCCCACATCTGATGCTGACCAACATCTGTAGTAACAAGTAAATCTCCCTGATTAAGACCAGAGTAAGCAGCATATTCAGGAAGCTTTGCAATAAGCTCGCGCGGATTTGTAAGCTTCTCGTTTTTAGGACGACCGCTTTCTATAGAATAGTTTTCTTCCTTAAGCTTAGTAATCTTTTTGAGCCAGCTGCCCTCCGACTTGATTTTCTTTTCAGAAACAAGCTGAGCAAGCACAGGGAATACAGATTCTACATCTGCAACCACAGAAATTGTTGAGTCAAGAATCTTATCTACCTCGGCGGCATCAACATCAATATGAATTATTTTTGCATTAGGACAGAACTTGCTTACAAGACCAGTTGCCCTGTCATCAAAGCGTACACCGGCAGCAATTACTACATCTGCTTCGTTCATTGCAACGTTAGCGGCATAGCTTCCGTGCATTCCAACCATTCCTATAAAGCATGGAGAATCATTTGGAATACAGCCAAGTCCCATAAGACTTGTTACAACCGGCAGCTGATAATTATTTATAAAGCCCTGAATACCGGTAGATGCCTGGTTGGAATTACAACCGCCTCCACAGAAAAGCACAGGCTTTTTAGCACCAGCCAGCAAGGAAGAAATCTCGCCCATTTTTTCTGCATATTCATCTATTGGAGTATGGAATCTTATATCGTGTACCCTAACCTTTGAAATATCAGGCCATTCCTTAAACTCACATTCCTTAAGCTGAACATCACGAGGAATATCAATAAGAACAGGGCCAGGCCTTCCGTTAAGTGCAATTTCAAAGGCACGTGGAATTGCTTCCAAAAGCTCTTCGGGTGTTTTTACCAGAATAGAATGCTTGGTTACCGGGAAAGAAAGTCCAAAGGTATCTGCTTCCTGAAAAGCGTCTGTACCAATTTGAGTTGTATTTACCTGACCGGTAATTGCAATGATTGGAACAGAATCTGCACGTGCATCTGCAACTGCAGTTAAAAGATTGAGCGCACCCGGACCACTTGTAGCCATACATACAGCAACATTACCGGTAGAACGTGCAATTCCCTGAGCAATAAAGCCCGCAGCCTGTTCCTGGCGCACAAGGACGTGACGGATTTTTGATTTGTTCAGTTCATCATACAAAGGCAGAATCATTCCACCAGGAATACCTGCAACTGTTTCAATTCCGTACATTTCCAGAAGCTTTACAATAATTTGTGCACCAGTTTGTTTCATAAAACATCCTCAATTAAAAAATATAATTGATTGATAGTAACATATTTTAGAAGTGGATTCAATGGTATAGCATTTGTGGGTCTGGCCTTAGATCTGCGGCACCTGGATTTCGAAGACAGCGCCATGAGGCTTAACGTTACCGGCTGTAATCTGGGCGCCAAGGGCTGAGCATAAGGTTTTTGCAATTGAAAGGCCTAGGCCTGAACCACCGGCACTTCTTGTGTGGGCTTCGTCGCCGCGGTAAAAGCGTTCAAAAATATGTGGCAGTGTTTTTTTTGCAATTCCAGGGCCGTCATCACTAACCCTAAGCAAAACACCTTCTTCGTTGGTGCCGGACTGAAGACTTACAGTACATTTTCCGTCCGAAAATTTAACGCTGTTGGAAACAAGAATAGTAAGAATCTGATGCAGCATTTCTGGGTCAGATTCAACAATGCAGTCACCGTCACAGTCAATTTCAAAGCCGGCATCTGGAGCAACAGAAGCAAATTCATCTGCCACGCGGTTATAAAGCTCCTTTATGTCCACACGGCTTACAACAGGCTTTATGCGTCCGCTTTCGATTCTGGAAATCTGCAGCAGGTTTTCTATAATTGCGTGCATAGACTTGGATTCATCCTTAATTGCATTAAGCGATTTTTCAAGCTGTTCCGGATTATCCTTACCCCAGCGCAGTAAAAGATTTGCCTGCCCCGAAATTACAGTAAGCGGAGTATTAAGCTCGTGCGAAACATCACTCGAAAACTGTCTTTCGCGGTCAAAGTCGGCCTTAATCCGCAAAAACAGTTCATTGAAGGTTCTTGAAAGCTCATCAATTTCATCGTCGCGTCCACTCAAGGGCAGCTGTCCGTCAAGATTTTCGGTTGTCAACGTCTGGGCAGAACGCGTAATTTTTACAACAGGCTTTATTGTATTTTTGGTAATGAACAGTGAAACAAAAAACGAAAGAATAAGAACCGGAATGGCCATTAAAAGCAGAGCCAGCGGCAGCTTAGAAATAATAATACTGAAGGAATCGTTTTCTATATTAAGGGCGACCGCACAGACAATCCAGGAATTTCCGACATAATGTGATTCGGCATAATAAAGGATATCAAGGTCGCCGTCAAAGAAAAAATCCTTTTCATAATAGCGCAGGGCCTTTCCTTCAGAAGGCTTGAGCAGCGGTAAAAAAGGATCGTTAGTTCCAAGCAGCGATTCTGATTTTGTATCATAAACGATGTAGGTCATGTAATAAGGAATATCTACGGGCTTTCTGTTTACAATATTTACAAAAACAGCCTTTTCTGCACTCTTAAGCTGGTTGGTCTGGGTTGCCTTTACAAGAGAGCGTACAAACAACAGAAATCCTATAGACAAAAGCAGTACCGAAGTTGTGAGAATAAACATAAACCTTAAGGAAAGTCGTACTGCAAAGGATTTTCGCATTATTCTACTGCTCCGTTATCCCATTATATAACCGATTCCGCGTACAGTTTTTATGTATTCCTCGTCGGTGTGCTCTGCAATTTTTGAACGCAGGTAGCCTACATAAACATCAACTGTATTTTCATCAATAAAATGGTCCTTGCCCCATATTTCATCAATAATATTTGAACGGGACAAAACCTTTCCCTGATTTTCTACAAGAAGCTTTAAAAGCATGAATTCTGTTTTTGAAAGAGATATTTCTGTTTCACCGATTGTAAAGCTCATCCTGTCTACGTTGATTACAAGACGGCCATAAGAAACAACCGATTCCTTTGTTTTTGTAAAGGCAACACGGCGGAACAAGGCATTTATGCGGGCCAGAAGCTCTTCAATTTCAAAGGGCTTGGGAATATAATCGTCTGCCCCAAGATTAAGTCCGTTAATTTTATCTATTGTTTCGCCACGTGCAGTTTCCAGTATTACAGGAATTGTAGAAACAGCCCTTATGCGGCGCAGTACCTCAAGACCATTCAACTCCGGAAGCATTATATCAAGCAGAATAAGATCAGGCTTTTCGGTTTCAAATTTTTCCAGTGCCTCGCGTCCTGTAACGGCAAGACAGGTTGTATAGCCTTCATGTTCAAGCTCTGGAATTACAAAATCAGAAATACCTGCATCATCTTCAACAATTAAGATTTTCATGAGTACCTCGCAGAAAATATTATAGCATATTTTGGTTTATTCGTCTGTAAATACCTGGTCAGCAAGCGGCTGTTCAGAAGCCTCTGGTATTTCAGACTCAGTTTCGTCTGCAGCTTCTTCTTCGTCAGGCAGCTCTACTTCGAATATGGCAGGTTCAATAAGCCTTCCATTAAATGATTGTATATTCTGAATCTTCATTGAAAATTCATCATCATTCATAATAATAAGAATTTTTATGGTGTCGCCCCTGCGGTTAAATAAAAAACGGGTACCGTCGGGCAAAGGCTCACCGTCTATATAAATTGATTCATGTCCCATGGAACGTGGATTAATACTCTGATTAAAGATAATTTCAAGGGCAATTGTATTTTCATCAAGTCTTTCGCATTTTGTCTGGGCAACCTCAAGTGCAGTATCTTCCATGTACATGCGGTTTCCACGATAATTTATAATGCTGTCTGAATCTTTTGGTGGTGTATTTGGAACAGGAAGAAAAGGCTTTTCCTGGTCAGGAGGTAAAGGAGGAAAATCCTCCTGACCAGGTTCGGCCAAAAGACTTGCACAAGGCCAAGTCATAAAAAAGGAGAAAAAAAGAAAATGAATGAAGCTCTTCTTCAAGCAATTCATGATTTGAGTATACAACAAAATATTTGACAATGAATGTGAAATTGAAAAGTTTTTGCTAAGAGTTTTCTTAGATTCATCTTAAGGGAATTTCAAGATTTTCAGACCCCTCCGACACTATATTTTATACAGAACATTTAATTTTTCTGGAGGTTTGATTATGAAGAAAAATTTCACGCATATCTTTATGGCACTTATGATTCTTTCCTTATGTGCCAATTCCTGTGCAAAAAACAACAATACAAATACAGGCGGCACCTTTAACCGCGGCGGCTTTAACGGCGCACCTGGAAACTTTGACGGCGGCCCGGGCGGCTTTGGCCAGGGTGTTACTATAACAGATGATGGAAGTACTACAGATTATGTAGATACAACCACAGCATCCCCTTCTGCAGTTATAGAAGATGATCTGTACCAGAGCTTTAAGGCCGACGGAACTGTAGCCATTAAGTTTACTGCATCCGGCTGGGAAACAGGCTTTGAAGGCGATATTACAAGCGCAGATATTTCTATAAAAGAAGTAAAAAATTCTGCAGAGGATGAAACGTCCGCCGGAATAGAGATTCAGTATAAGGGCAAGCTCAAGCTTAAATATGTTTTGACAGGCACTTATACAGGCACTGTCTTTATTAAAAACAAGAGTGCCGATGCAGCCGTTGTGCTTAATAATGTAAATCTTAAGAGCGACAATGGCGCAGGCCCTGTTTTAAGGTTCAGCTCCGAAAAACGCACCTTTATTGTTGCAGCAGCCGGTTCCACAAACACACTTACCGATACCCGTGTAAAAGGCCAGAGCAGTACAATTTATGATGATAAAAAAGGCTCTGTTTATTCAAAGGGAACTTTGATTTTTGCAGGTGATGGTACACTCAACATAGTAAACAGTGGTTATAAGCACGCAGTTTATGTAAAGGATTATGTGCGCATTGAAGACGGAATTACTCTTAATATAACAGTTGACGGAGAAACCGGACGTGACTGTATCCGTGCAAACAACGCAGTAATCATTGACGGTGGAAACATAAACCTGGTTGCAAAAGGAACTCTTGAAGATGATGAAAGTAACGGTATTCGTGTAGACGGTGAGGATGCCGACGAAGACGACATGACTGTTGAATACACTGCAGGAGCCGGCTTCATTATTATAAATGGCGGTAACATCAACATTACAACTGTTGCAAAAGGAATTACCGCTCACTGGAAATCAGCTAAGTCTGTAATCGGAGACACAGCTTATACCGAAACTGCAAACAATTCTCTTTTGTGCAAAAACTATCTTAAGGGGACAAGCTATACTACGCCTAACCCGTTTGTAGAAATAAACGGCGGAATTATAAACATTACCACAACCGGCGAACCATACGAAGGCCAAACTGATGATGACCCGAGCTGTTCACCGGAAGGAATTGAGGCAAAGGCAGATCTTACAATCAATGCCGGAACAATTACAGTTCAGACAACAGATGATTCGCTTAATGCCGGAGGAAATATCGTTATCAATGGTGGCGCAGTTTATGCCTGCAGCTCTAAAAATGATGCTATGGATGCAAACGGTTCAAACGGAATTGCAATCAATGGCGGAGTTGTAGTAGCTATAGGATTAACAACCCCTGAATGTGCCTTTGACTGCGACCAGAATCCTTTGACAATTAATGGCGGAACCTTGATTGGTCTTGGAACAGGCAACTACACAGCTCCTTCTAAAGGAAAGCAGAGCACACTTGTATTGGGTTCAAGCAGCATTGGTTCGGCAAACACAAGCTTTGCTATAGTAGACGGCAGGGGAACCCCTGTATTTGTATACACTCTCCCAGCCGGAACCGGTGATGTAATAATTCTTTCTTCACCAAAAATTACAACAGGCACTACTTATACAGTAAAAACCGGTGTTACTGTAAAGGAAGGAACAGGCACACGCTTCCATAACCTTTACACTACCCTTCCAACCATAAGTGGTGGCACAAGCACACTCACAGATGTTTCTACCTCAAGTAGCAATACTGTTTACACAGATTCAAATGCAGGCAGTGGTTTTGGAGGCCCAGGCGGTTTTGGCGGTCCAGGTGGCTTTGGTGGACGACAGGCCTTTGGAAACGGTGAAATGCCGGAACCTCCAGAAGGCTTTGGAAACTTTAATGGCCAGATGCCGGAAGGCATGACCCCACCAGATGGCATGCAGCAGCCACCTGAAGGCTTTAACGGCCAGCGTCCGCAAGATTTTAATGGTAAAGGAAAGAATAAACGTTAAAAAAAATGAGGTGGTTTCGACAAGCTCAACCACCTCTGTCATTGTCGGGTCAAGCCCGACAATCTTTTTTATTTCTTAAGCAACTTAGCCAGGTTCTTAGCAGTAAATCCAAGAGCCTCAGCTACCTTGTTTGCAGGGCCTGAAGTACCGAAGGTGTCGATACAGAAGCAGTTTTCCTTAGAAGTAAACTGGAGCCATTCCATAGAAATACCGGCTTCGGTACAAACGATGCGCTTTGCAGGTCCGATGATTGCTTCCTGCTTTGCCTTAGGAAGATTTTCAAACTTCTTAAGATCTGGAACAGAAACAACGCGGATCTTCTTGTCTGCAACCATTTCGGCAGCCTGAAGAGCCATATTAACCTCTGAACCGCTTGCAAGAATTGTGATATCAGGCTTGTCTGCACCAGTCTTAACAATGTAAGCACCGTTAGAAGCCATGCTCTTCTTCCAAGACTTGTCATCCTTTGGATAAACAGCAAGTGCCTGGCGAGTGAATGCCATACAAACAGGGTGATCCTTGCTTGCATAAGCAATCTTCCAAGCTTCCATAGATTCTTCAGGGTCACCAGGGCGGATTGCCTGAACACCAGGAATTGCACGCAAAGAAGTCATTGTTTCAATTGGCTGGTGAGTTGGACCATCTTCACCTACGTAAATTGAGTCGTGTGTGAATACGTAGATTACAGGCTGCTTCATCAAAGAAACAACGCGGAGTGATGGGCGGAGGTAATCTGCAAATACAAGGAATGTAGCACAGAATGGACGGAGTCCACCATGCAAAGAAATACCTGCACAAACAGCAGACATTGCAAACTCGCGGATACCGTATTCAATTGTACGACCAGCGCGGTTAGCAGGACTGAAGGTTCCGTTATCTGTTGCCTTGAATGCAGTCTTGTTTGGTCCCATAAGGTCTGCAGAACCACCAACAAGGTTAGCATAGCGTGCAGCAATTACGTTCAAAGCCTTTCCGGAAGCATCGCGTGTAGCACATGCATCGCCTACCTTGTAAGCAACATCCTTTACACTAGCGTCTGTTACAGCGTCAGAGAAGTAAGCATCCCAAAGCTTCTTGAGCTCAGGATTTTCTTTTGCCCATGCAGCAAAATCAGCATTCCAGTCTGCTTCTGCCTTAGCAAATGCAGCCTTCTTCTTTTCAAAATATTTGTATGCGTCTGGAACAACGTAGAAGTCCTTATCAACCGGGAGTCCAAGCTTTTTCTTAGCAGCCTTAATTCCTTCTGCACCAAGTGGAGCACCATGGACATCAGCAGTTCCCTGCTTTGGAGCACCCTTACCAATTACAGACTTGAGCATAATCAAGGTTGGCTGATCCTTGCACTTCTTAGCTTCTTTAACAAGGGCAACAATTCCTTCTACATCGTACATGCTTCCCTTAAGAACCTGCCAGCCGTATGCCTTGTAGCGTGCAGCAATATTATCTGTAAATGTAATGTCTGTATTTCCGTCAATAGAAATCTTGTTCTGATCGTAGAATACAATCAACTTACCAAGCTTAAGATTTCCGGCAAGAGAACAAGCTTCAGAAGCAACACCTTCCTGAAGACATCCTTCTCCAACCAGAGAGTATGTGTAATGGTCAACAATCTTATGATTTTTTGTGTTGAACTTTGCAGCAAGCATCTGTTCTGCAACAGCCATACCAACAGCCATAGAAACGCCCTGTCCGAGTGGACCACCAGTACATTCAACACCGTCTGTGTCTCCAAATTCCGGGTGACCAGGACACTTAGAACCAACCTGACGGAAGTTCTTGATATCGTCCATGCTTACCTTGTAACCGGCAAGATGAAGAATGCTGTAAAGAAGCATAGAACCATGACCTGCAGAAAGTACAAAACGGTCTCTGTCTGCCCATTTTGAATCAGCAGGGTTGTGCTTCATTACTTCACCGTACAAAACTGCAGCAGCTTCTGCAGCACCAAGTGGAAGTCCAGGATGTCCTGAATTTGCCTTCTGAATTGCGTCCATTGACAAGCTGCGGATAGAAAGTGCAACTGCCTCAACACCTTTTTTGTCCATAAAATATTCTCCTAATTAATTTATTTTCTACAATTAATATTCAGTTTATTTATCAAGCTCACGGATAAGGCTCAAGATTTCGGCCTCGCTTGCATGAGTTTCCAGAGCCTTGCGGAATCTTAAATTACGGAACAGACCTGCAAGCTCAGTAAGCACCTTAAGATGTGCCTGAGAATTCTGAGTAAGAAGCACGAACATTACATATACCTCGCGCTCATCAGGGGCCTGCATGTCTATAGGATTTTTAAGATATACAACACAAATCTTCTGCTCTGCTTCTTCTTTTACAATAGAGGCTCTTGCATGTGGCAAAGCAATTCCGTTTCCAACTGCAGTGCTCAAAACCTGTTCACGTGCACATAAAGCATTATAAATCTGTTCGGCAGAAAGGCTGTCGGGAATCTGAATCATTCCACTTATTTTTTTATAAATCTCTTCCGGGGTATTGCCCTCAACATCGAAAAACACACCGCCACGATGGATTAAAGCTGCAAGATCAACACTTTCATTTAAATCCAGATCCATTTTTTATATCTCCTGTATAAGCCTACTGGTGGCATCCAGCCGCTAATGAACAATTTTTATACTATCATACGTCAGAGAATCCAGCGTATTATAGAGAAAGGCTCCTATATCCTCAAAGGTTTCTTCCATTCCATCCAGAGAAAGCTTTACGTCATCAAAAGGGAAAATCTCCCTTAAGTATTCATTTTCCATTTCCTCTACGATTCTTGCAATGTGGCTGAATAACTGAACCAGTATTACAAGCTCCTGCTGAGGAAATTCTTCAAGCTTAAGTCCGGAGCATCCTATAGAGCATAAAAGCTCACTAACCTGTGAAAATAATTCAAGAACTCTCTTCCTTAATGGAGCCAGATTATAATCTTCAAATTGATTATAAATCTTTATAAGTATATCATGTCGCTTTTCTATATTCAATAATATAAGCCTTCGTTCCTGCGCAGACATCTTAAGTGTAGAAGGAAAAATTTCGTCGAGCAGATCTTCAATTGTTTTCTGCGATTTTTTTTCGCGCTGTTCAAAGATGTAGGTTTTGATATAGGCATCTATAACGGCTGGAGAAAAAATCATGCTCATGTTTGTAAAGAGCAGCTCAGACGGATTCTGTTTGTTCCAGTTGCCGACATAAGGAACCGGCGTATTTGCATACCAGATTCTTGATTCTACACCGTACGGAGAAAAGCCTATTTTTTTTGTATGCTTTAAAAACTCTTCTGCACTTCCGCAGGTTTTTGTACACAGCACTCCAAGATTTTCCAGATACATGAATGCAAGCTGCTGTTCGATGGAAGAGGCAGGCCCGCTGGCTTCAAAGTTTTCCATGAGCCCCTTTTCAAAATTGGCATACCATTCTTCGCGTTCAATATCATCACCAGAAATTTCGGAGGAGGAATCAGACGACAGGACAGAAAGCTCCACTACATTGTATTCCCAGTCTACAACGCGACCAAGGATTCTGTCTCCAAGCTTAATATTATCTCCACCCGGAATATTTGAAACAGGCCAGGCTGTAAGCTCAATTTCGGCAGGCATGCCATACTGCACCGAAGAAAGAGGAATCTTGGTATTTGAATGGTCATTAAAAATATATGGAAGAACATAGCCTTCGCCAAAAAAAGCAAAGGTATCGAGTGCAAGATTCATGGAAAAGGATACAGCCTTGGGAACTATAATGTTTTTTCCGTCCGAAACATGAAGCTGGTCCGGCGAAACCTCTGGATTTACAAAAGGCATACAGCGGTGACCAAGAATTATATGTTTCTTTTTTATTTCTTCTGCAGACGGCTTAAAGCTGAACCATCGGCCTATAAACGCACCGCTTCTTGTGATGTATTCATCATTTACAAGCTCAAAAACCATATCAGACATTTCAAGTACACCGCGGGCATAATCCTTTGTAATTTTTACGCCCTTTGCTTTGATTGTTTTGTAAAAATAATCAAGCGTAAAAATCTGCTGACAGGTGAGGAAAAAATGATCTATTATTTCTGATGCATCTACATCCATCATATTAAATTTAATAAAAAAACTACGATTTGTAAAATAAAAAATTCAGACTTCGAGCAATAATCCGTCATAAGCAGGAGCTGCTGTGCCCTTAATGCCCGGGAACTGGGCCTTATGCTCTTTCATATAAGCCTGATATTCTACATGACTTGAATTGTGAGTAAGGTGTGTTACCCACATATTGTTTACACCAATTTTATTGGCAGCCTCCATGGCTTCAATAACACTAAAATGGGTTGAATGCTTTTGTACCCTTAGTCCGTCAATAACACATTCTTCTATTACACCGCCCTCTTCTATTCCTGCAGCCTTGCGCAAAAGTTCAATAGACTGGTCACTTATATAGCTGCAGTCTGTAAGATAGGCAATTGATTTTTTACAGCCATTTGCATACGTTTTTGTAAAAAGCCAGCCAACAGTTTCAAGATGACCGTGCATCATAGGAATTGGAGTTATACAAACATCATCTATTATAAATGGTTCAGAAGCTTCTTTAAGTTCAACCTTTGCATGGCCGCCGCCTTCCTTTGGAGGAATAAAAAAATAGCCGAAACGGTTGATTAAATCTTTGATTGTAGAAGCATTTGTATAAACCGGAATTGCCGGAGCATTATATTGTGCAAGGGACCGAGGATTTTCAGGCTTTTTGTACATTTCGCAGCTAAAAACCCTTAAATCATCAAGGCCGTGAAGATGATCGGCATGACTGTGAGTAAGAAAAACAGCATCAAGCTTTTTGATTTTATGCTCAAGAGCCTGCATTCTAAAGTCTGGGCCAACATCTATAAGAATCTGACTTCCCTGGTCGCTGGTAAAAAAGGCAGCAGACCTGTAACGTTTGTCACGCTTATCAGTGGAATTACAAACTGCACAGTCGCAGCCTATTACAGGTATTCCATGACTTGTACCGGTTCCAAGTAATAAAAGTTTCATCCGATGCCTCCCTGCCGCCAGCGGTCTGACACAAATAAAAAAAGCCGCCCATCAAGAGCGACTTTCCACAAAGTTTTGCAACTAATTAGTTCTGGGCAACAGCTTCTGCCTTTGGAACTCTAACCTTCTTGTCTACAAAACCAGCCTTAAGACATCTTGTACAGATATTGATAGTTCTTGATGTACCACCGAACTGAGCCTTAATCTTAAGAAGATTTGGTCTCCATGTTCTGCGTGTATGATTCATAGATTTACTAACCTTGTTACCTGACATTACGCCCTTTCCACAGATATCACAACATCTAGACATTTTCGTATCCTTCCTTATATTAAAACAAATTTCCCAACAATAGATAGATAGTTTAGAAAATATATAGGAAATCGGAAAAAAAGTCAATGGGCTAGCAAGTTATTGACACCTGCCCAAACATAGAGTAAATTCTAATTATCAGGGGAGTAGCATGGCTTTTAAATCAATTAAAAAGCTTTTAGGTCTCGAAAAACTGCATCCGGAAATTCAGTACTTTCTGGACAATGCAAATCTTAGTATTGCAATTCCTGGCTCATTTCTCGTAATGCTTGTTGAACTGTTTGCCTTTGTAAATACGTTTTTTTATACCTTCAAAGAAGGCCAGGATCCTGCAAGCTGGTTGCTTTATCACCGCACCCTTTATCTGGGACTTTTTCTTGCGGCTGCCCAGCTTTTTGCCTATGCCGTTTATCACAAGCGGACAAAAAAGCCTTTTTCACGTGTCTGGCTTGATTTGAGCATTCTGTTTTTTGTTATTGCGCTTCTGGTTTTTGCAAACTTTATTTCTATAGACGATTATATAAAGCATGAACAGATTCTTGTTTTTATTACCATCATGCTTTTTGTTTCCTGCCTGTTTATGATTAAACCGTATCTGGCAATTCTTCTTATAATTATTCCTTTTTCGTTTTTTTACTATCTCATGCACATTACGGTGGGCGTTTCCAGCGCTACACAAATAAACTACCCTATCATCATGGTTTTCTTTATTCTGGTAAATGTTGTACGCTATGACCAGTACCTTAAGGTTGCCGAAAACAATGTAGTAAACCGAGAGCTTGCAGATAAACTGCGTAATGCTTCACGCTATGATTTTTTGACCGGGCTTAAAAACCGCAACGCCCTTAACATGGACTTTGAAAATCCTAAAAATCCGAGCCTTAATTCCAACTTTATTATTATGGTAACCGATCTTGATGATTTTAAAAGCTTTAATGATACAAAGGGCCATCAGTTTGGAGATATAGTCCTTAAGCAATATGCCACTATTCTCCAGGAAAATTTTGGAAAAAAATACTGCTACCGTTACGGCGGCGACGAATACCTTCTTGTACTGCCGGAAATTTCCGAAGAAGAATTCCTTAAAAAAATTAAAGCCTGCGAAGCCGCCATCAAAAATGAATTCCACTTTAGCGGCGGCTACACAAGAGGCTATGTAAGCAATTCCAAGGATTTACACGTCCTTATAAGCAAGGCAGACCAGAATCTGTATGAGGCAAAAGGGTCTGGTAAGAATAAAATTATCGGCAGCTTTGACTAACACTTATTTTCCGTATTGCGCTTCGATTTCTCTAATCTGGTCACGATATACTGCGGCCTGCTCGTATTCCATGCGTTCGGCACAGGCAGACATTTCCTGAGTAAGGCGTTTGATAAGCTTTTTGCGGTCGGCCGGGCGGAACAGGTTTACACCCTGCTTGAGCACTTCCAAGTCCATTATGGCTTCTGCCTGGGCATCCTGCTTTTCGTGAACAAGGAGGTCCTCTACAGCCTTTTTGATTGTTGTAGGCGTAATGCCGTGTTCCTTGTTGTAAGCTTCCTGAACCTCGCGGCGGTGCTTGGTTTCTTTTACAGCGGCTTCCATTGCAGGACTCATGTGGTCTGCATACATAACAACCTTACCTTCGGAGTTACGGGCAGCACGACCAATTATCTGAATTAGGGAAGTTTCACTGCGCAAAAATCCAATCTTGTCGGCATCAAGGATTGCAATAAAGCTAACCTCCGGCAGGTCAATTCCTTCTCGCAGCAGGTTAATTCCAATGAGGACATCAATTTCGCCGGTGCGAAGACTCTTTAATATTTCTACGCGTTCAAAGGTGTCTATCTCTGAGTGAATGTATTTTACCTTAAGACTAAGCCCCGTAAGATAGTCTGTAAGGTCTTCGGCCATCTTTTTGGTCAAGGTCAGAATAAGGCTTCGTTCCTTGCGGTCTATGCGTTCGCGTACTTCCTTGTAAATATCTTCCATCTGGCCTTCGCTCGGACGGATTTCTACTATAGGATCCAGCAAGCCTGTCGGGCGGATAAGCTGTTCTACAACCTGCGTACTCTGCTTTACTTCTTCGGGACGCGGAGTTGCAGTTACATAAATAATCTGATTCATCTTGGCGTCGAACTCGGCCTTTTTGAGCGGGCGGTTATCAAAGGCACTTGGCAAACGGAAGCCAAAATCTACAAGATTCTGCTTGCGGCTGCGGTCACCCTCGTACATCGCGCCAACCTGAGGGACTGTTACATGCGCCTCGTCAATCATGCACAAAAAATCATCAGGAAAATAATGCAGTAAGGTTGCAGGAGGCTCTCCCCTTTCGCGCCCGCTGATCGGACCCGAATAATTTTCTATACCAGGGCAGGTTCCCATTTCCTTGAGCATTTCTATATCGTAGGTTGTACGGGTTTTAAGTCGTTCTGCTTCTATCATTTTGCCGGCAGCTCGAAGCTCTTCTACACGTTCTTCCATTTCTGCCTGAATGCGGTCTGTGGCGCTAAGCAACTGGTCGCGGCTTGCAACAAAGTGCTTGGCCGGATAAATTACAGTTTCATCAAGCTCACCGGTTACACTGTGGTCAAGGACATTTATACGCCTTATACGAACAACCTCTTCCCAGTCAAGCTCTATGCGGTAGCCTTCGTCTGTTTCCATGTAAGGAGGGAATACTTCTATTACATCGCCCTTTATGCGGAAGTTACCGCGTTCAAGAATGTCGTCGTTTCTGTTGTACTGAAGCTGAGCCAGCTGTGCTGCAAACTTTTTAACGTCAAGCGTCTGCCCTACTTCTACGTGCACGCGCATTCCCTTATAAACATCAGGCATACCAAGACCGTAAATGCACGAAACAGTAGCAACAACAATTACGTCGCGCCTCTCCATAAGGCTGTAGGTTGCCTTAAGCCTAAGCTGGTCAATTTCGCGGTTTATATCGCAGTCTTTTTCTATATAAAGGTCACGAGCCGCAACGTAGGCCTCCGGCTGGTAATAGTCATAGTAAGAAACAAAATATTCAACTGCATTGTCAGGAAAAAATGATTTGAACTCGCGGTAAAGCTGGGCACTAAGAGTTTTATTGTGAGAAATAATAAGGGTTGGCCGCTGCACCTTTTCTATAATTTTGGCCATGGTAAAGGTTTTACCCGAACCAGTAACACCCTTAAGAGTCTGAAACTTGTCGCCGCGCAGAAAGCCTTCGCTAAGCTTATCAATAGCCTGCCCCTGGTCTCCGCTTGGCTCAAACGGTGAAACAACCTTGAACTCACGCATAAAGGCTTTTTACTCCGACAGCGTAATCTTTAAGGTTACATCCTTCTTGTTTCTATGAACAACCACGCTTACAACGTCACCAGGCTTTTTGCTTTCGAGCGCAGAATAATATTCGGCAAGCGAAGTAATTGCAATTCCGTCAATCTTAGTAATAATGTCGCCGCCAAGATAAAGAATGCTGTTGCGGCTTCCGTAGTAAACAGCCTTTGTTCCGCCTTTAAGTCCGGCCTTTTCTGCATTACTGCCGGCTTCTACCTCGGAAACAAGCATACCGGTTGAAATATCAAGTCCCGCATATTGAGCAATTCGCGAGGTCAATTGAACAATACTTATATCAATTACACCGCGCTGAACCTTTCCATATTTAATAAGGTCGCTTACAACACGAACGGCAATTTCACTTGGAACCGCAAAGCCAACCCCGGAAGAAGAGCCCGAAGAAGACATAATCATTGTGTTTATGCCGATCATTTTACCGGTTGTATCCAAAAGAGGACCACCGGAGTTACCCGGATTGATTGCCGCATCGGTCTGGATCATATTGCGGATAATGCGGTTATTAGAGTTCTGGATAGGACGGCCAAGACCGGAAACAATACCTGTAGTCATTGTTCGTTCCATACCAAAAGGGTTTCCTATTGCAATTACCTTCTGACCTACAACAAGCTTTGTAGAATCACCGAAAGGAATTGTTTTTAAGGTAACACCTGCCGGCGGATCAATTTTTATAACAGCAAGGTCGCTGTCCAGATCTTCGCCAATAACGCTTGCTTCATACTGCGAGCCGTCATAAAGCGAAACATAAATCTTAGAGGCCCCGGAAATTACATGAACGTTTGTAAGAATATAACCGCGCTGGTCAATAATGGAACCGCTTCCGCTGCCACCGTCGGTCTGATAAGCATCCCACATCCACGAGTATTCAATTACCTTTGTATTGATGTTTACTACAGCCTCGTTAAAGTTCTTGTAAACATAAATGTTTTCGTTTTCATCCTGAGAATAAGTTACCGAATTAGAGGCAACAGGAATTATAATCTCGTCGGCGTCAGAAACAGAAGAAACAGGCTCGTTAAGTACAAGCCTCTGCTCCACAGCATTCTGCTCACCTTGTGATGAGTTAGTCTTTTTTGCAGAGTTTTTTCCAAGATTAAAGAAAACAACTGCGGTTAATGTAAAGGCTGCCAGCGCTCCATAGCAAATGCGTCTGACAACCTGTCCTTTTGTATAAAGCTTCATACTATAAATTTAATAAATCAGAACAAATATGACAACCCGATTTTGCCGTTAATCGTAACATTTTTCTGACTTGTAATGCCGCTTTCCATCCAGGCCTTTGCATCAATACATACAGAGCTGTTGGCAGGCATTGTAACAAATTCTATACCGGCTTCAAAGCTTGTGTTGTTGCGTATAGCACCCCAACCGCTAAGCTTAAAGGTTCTTGAAGGAGTAAAGGAAAGAGCTGCTCCATATTTGTAAGCATCTTCCTTACCCGCCCCTGTAAAGATGTATTCACCAGTAGCACCTGCATAGAAGGCAGAGGTTTCGAGTCCGGTAGAAAGTCCGACTGCAAAGCCTGTGTCATTAAGCAGGTCATAGTTATAGCTTGCAAAGCCTGCAAAATTAACTGAAAGTCCGCTTGTAATTCTTGCAGCACCGCTTCCCTTAAAGCTTACACCACCCTTTACGGTAGTTTCATTGCCGGAATTGCCGGTACAGATGTTCGGACCAACAGAGCCTGCAAGTTCAAAGTGATTTGCAAAATCAATAACCATACCGACAGTCAAAGGAAGTGCAGTAAGGCTTGCCTTATTGTCTACTGCATTAAGAACAGGACCAAAATCTGCAAAAAGCTTTACATAGTCTACCTGGCTGGCAAAGGCAAAAGGCATGGTACCAATACCGCTTCCAGAGGTTGTATAGGCTTCCAGAGGATAAGAAAGGCTTCGGTCAATCTTTACCTTTCCTGTAAATTCATTTTCGTAGCTTGTCAATTTTACAGTGTAGATTCCATCCGGCAGACGTTCTCCGCCAGAGCCTGTTCCGTTCCAGGTAATGCTCTGCTCCCAGGTGCTAAAGCTTGTATAGCGGTGATCCCACACAACGTTTCCGTAGCGGTCGCTTACACTCAAAATGGCAGAGCCTGTATTTGTAACATAGAATGAAAATTCGGTTTTTCCAATGGTAGAGCTGTAGTCGGGATTAATTGTGTCCTTTGAAACCTTGAATCTGCTTATACTGAAAGGAGAAACCTTCATGGAAATGTCTACTGCAACGGTTTTATGATTTGCAACATAAACATCCTTTACAAAATCATCATAACCAAACTTGCGTACCTTTACTGTATGATTGCCCGGGTCTACTTCAATAGGGAACGAAGAATGACTTGAGCCGTCTACATAAATGGAAGCTCCATCCGGTGCACCTCTAACATTGAGGTATCCGCAGGTTTTTATCAAAACAAAATTATAGGTGTAGGTATAATATTTTTTTGGATGAATGCGGCACTTGAGTGTGTCATAACCCGCCTTTCGGATTTCAAGGTCATAGTATCTGGCCGAAAGCTCTACAGTTGCAAAAGGCGACTGACCTACAGAATGCCCGTCAATATAAATAACTGCGTCCTCTACATTTGTCTTAATGATAACACCGGCGTAATCATCATCACGGCGCTTTTTTACATCAGGCTCACGAAGTCCTCCCTCGTAGCCCAGATCAATTTCTACAGAAAGCGCAGACAAAGAACTTACAGCCATAACAACTGCAAACAAAACACAAAAAAGTTTTTTAACATTCATATGCACAACTACGATCCTAAAAGATCGTTCTCCCTAAAGCTATAATAATTATTATAATCTATAATTATGTGATCTAAAATAGGAATACCAACAATTTCTGACACTTTTAGCAAACTTTCTGTGGTCTCTATATCTTCCTTTGAAGGCTCCGAATTGCCCGAAGGATGATTATGACACAGAATTATTCCTGCTGCATTATCCTTAATTGCATCTGCAAAAACGTCTCTTGGATGAACCAGAAGTCTGTTGCAGGTTCCTACCGCTACAACATGAATCTGAATGATATCATGTCCGCCGTTGAGCGTAACTGCCAGAAAATGCTCCTTGTCGCTCATGGCAAAATGATTGACAAAGGGTATTAAATCGGAAGGAGTGCTTACATGCGCCCCAAGATGACAGCTCCGCCTTTTACCAAGCTCAAGTGCCGCAGCTATTGCAAGTGCTTTGCCCTGACCAACGCCCTTCATTTTGAGCAGCCGTTCAACCATATCACCAGAATCACCGGAGTTTAGGACCTCGACAATTTTTTTTGCCATTGTCTGCACCGTCATCTGTCTGTTGCCCGTGCCCAGAATGAGCATGACCAGCTCTTCGTCCACCGGATAGCCCAAGCCGTACTTGAGTGTCTTTTCTCTTATATTTGGTTTATTATTCACATATATAATATTCCAAAAAAAGAGGGGTTATTACAAAAATTTGGCAAAAAAAATTGATTTTTTTTCATTTTTCTGCAAAATCTTTGTTTTCATCAGTTTTTTTCACCGATGCTTATATATATGAAACATATTAAAGGCCGTTTTGTTACATTGATAAAAGCATTATGCCTGCTGGGTGCGTGTTTTTTTGTATTGTGGAGCTGTAAAACAGTACCAGAAGAAAGAGAGGACAGAATATCCAGATTGCTTCTGGGACCAGGCATATTAACCTCCAGTCAACTCGCAGACTTTTTTATTCAGAACAATCCCGATTACGATTACAACGAAGTATATTATCTTGCAACGCTTTACAAGCAGGAAGCTGCGCTGGAAAACATAAACTCAGACCTTGCCTTTGCACAGATGTGCCACGAAACAGGCTTTTTACGCTTTGGAAACCTTGTTCAGCCAGAATGGCATAATTACTGTGGACTTGGTGCCATAAGCCCCGAGCAGCCGGGCTGCCAGTTTGAAACCGCACAACTTGGAGTACGCGCACATATACAGCACCTGCAGGCATACGCCACTACAGAAGAGGTTCAATTAAACAGTGAATGTGTAGACCCACGCTATTCATGGGTACATAAGACAAAATACGCACAGACCCTGGAAGAAATGGCAGCTTCCTGGGCCGCAGACCCGGACTATGCAAAAAAGCTCAACAGCATTCTTATAAGAATGGAAGACTCTATCCTATAGTTGTACCAATATAATCTTTATCTTCCAGAATTGCCTTTATGTTGGCAATATTCTTTCCGCCGGCACAGATAACCTTCATGCCAAGCTCGCTTGCTTTTTTAGAGGCAATAGGATCAAATGGACAGTTTTTACCTGGAGTCCACTCGTCCCCTACCATCTTGCGGAAATCTGCCCAGCTGATTGTATCCAGAGGCTTTGCGTCAGGATTTTTGCGAGGGTCATCGGTATAAACCTTTTCTATATTACTAAGATTTACGATTGTCTTTGCATCAAATTTTTCGCCAAGATAAACAGCGTCGGTGTCGGTAGAAAAACCAGGCTTCCAGCCGGCAGCAACCAGCACCTGTCCGTCAAAATTCAAATCATCAAGAGTAGGATTATATACAACATCGTTTTTGCAGTAAGAGCAAAAGCTTGCCTTTACAAGCTGTGCATTAATGCGGGTAGCCATAATTCCAATCCAGTCGGCAGCATCATTCTGGGCAGAAAGACCTGTGTTAGCAGCAACCTCCTTATAGGCATTCTGGTAAACACGAGCAGGAGCACCACCTCCGGCAACAAGAATAAGACGACGACTTTTATCCTCGTCCAGCCAGGCAGTACACATCTTTACAAATGCAGTTAAGAACTCGGTATCCGGTTTTTCCGGTACAATAATTGAACCACCAACACTTAATACTTTAGTCATATAATCCTCCTCATAGTGGTTTCGACAGGCTCAACCACAGCGGCTTTAGTATACACCCTTTATATTTGGCACGCTCCAGTACGAGCTGTATTTTGCAGTATTGCTGCTTGCCTCTTCCCAGATGCTCTGCAGTGCAAAGCTCTTTGGATATTTTACAGTTTTATTGTCCTGTGCAAAAGGCTTAATATCGTTATATCCGCGATAGAATACAACATGATGCGAATCCATGTTTCCAAAATAAAAAGCCCTGGAATCAATATTGTCGGACCATTTTTTATAATCCAGCTCATCTCCGAGCGCAGGATCTACAGGGAACCAGCCAAAGCCGGCAAGATAGATTTCGCACCACCAGTGAGCCTGAGTAGAAAGATTCTGACCAATAAGAATGCCGCTGTCTACTAAAGCCGGAATTCCGCTTGCCCTTGCCAGTGCAGTAAAGATAATAGCATAGTCATAGGCATCGCCCTTTTCCTTTTTTATAAGGTCCAGAGGGTCGGCATCGTTTTTGCGCACCTTATCCAAAACCTCATAATTATCAAGCATATAAGAATAAATAAGCTGTGCCTTTTTATAGATATTTGTTTCCTTGCCGGTTATTTCTGCTGCAAGCTCTGTAATGGCAGAATCGTCGCTCATAATAATTGCATCGCTTTTGGTGTATTTTTCTACAAGCAGCGGATTCATGTTTTTATAATTTGTAACACCGGCAGCCTTTACCTCGGTCTTTGTTTCATAAACCGGAACAACAAAGGTCTGGCTGAAAACGCTCTTTGGCAGATTGTTTTTGTTTTTTGTAATCTGATGAATGATACAGTTCTGATAATTCTGCAAAATCGGAGAAGGAGTAATTTCTGTAAACTCCAGGGTTGGCTGCGACGGAATAATCATAGGAATAGGACAGCGCAAAGTTATGGTAGAAACATCTGTAGTAACCACATCCGAAACGTCTGCCGAATACTGAACCAGATAAATCTTTTTGCCTTCATAAACCTTGGTGCCGGCAGCTGCATTTACATTAAAGGAAACAGACTCACTTCTTTCGCGTCCGTTATCTACAACAACAATGCCAGAGCAGGCTCCGTCAGGAACCCTTACACGAATCTCGTTGTTACTCCAGTATTCATAGTCTTCGTCAAACTCAGAGGCAGCAACAAGATTATTGCCAAGCAGGGTTTTAGTAATAAAGGAAGCCGTAGAAATAGCCCTGTCATAATCGCAGCTGAACAAAACCTTGGACTGACCGCGTGAGGCTCCAAAATTATTGCCATAGATTGTAAGCAGCCCGCCAATTCCAAGCTTGTTGGTAGAAAGCGAAGAAATAACCGGCTTGGTAGTCTGAACCGTGGCCTTAACCGGAACCGGAATGTCTACTTCATTTGCAAAAAGAGCCGGCTTTGAACGCTGATTTTTTACACCGACAACAACAAGACCATCCTGAACATTCGAAGGCAGAATGAGCTTTATCTGATCATCCTCCCACGAAATATAAGAGCTTGCCGTTACCTTTGAGCCCGAAAATTCAACATAGCTCATATCGCGCACGTCGCCAAAGTTTTTGCCCTTGATGACAATTATGTCTCCAGGAGAACCAACTGACGGAACAATGGATTCAATTTCGGGAACAGCTTTGTTTTTATAACTAATTAAAAGCACCGCAGATACCACAAGGGCAATTATAACTGCGGCACATAAAAAGCGTACAAGAGAATATTTACGGAAAAAATAACTTATTCGTCCGGAGTATTCCACTATTCCTGACCCGTTACATCCAGAGGAACTTCGATTTCTGCTGTAACAGGAACATCATCTTCTCCAGGAACTGTAATCCTTATAGAAATAGTTTTTGATTCGCCGTCGAATTTAGGTTTGAATACTTCTACATCCTTAATGAGCGGAGAAGTAGTGCCAGCTGAATTGCTTACGTTTGTAACAAGGGCATCCTGGCTTTCAAGACTGCTTGTTGGCAGTACACCCTGTACAGTGCTTGCAAAACCAATACCGTTTTCTCCACCAAAAGGAACCTGTGAATACATGCTGGAAGCTGCAGACATGGTCTTTACATTATGCTTACCCGAATTAAGGCTGATTGGAATAATAAGGGCAAGTGCTGCGGCAGCTGCAAGAGCAGGAACGGCAATTCTCCATACACGGCGTGAAGGCTTGTAAACGCGGCCAGAAGTCTTGGAATACTTCATCTTGAGCATAAGGCGCTCATAGCTTGCGTCCATAAAGGCCTTGTCAGGAGTAATGGCATCCGAGTCCTTTTCGAACACACCATGAACAGCACGGAGCTTTTCCAGGGTAGCCTTGCATTTTTCGCAATTGGCAATGTGTGCTTCGTATTCTGCTACATAATTCTGAGGCAGTTCTTTATCTAAATACAGAGAGTGAATCTCATTAGTTGGACAAGTAAACATCGTCTTCTCCTAACAATTTAAGCAATTGTTCGCGTGCTCTAAAAACCCTAACCTTTACGTTACCTTCAGTAATGCCAAGAACCTTACCAATTTCCTTGTAGTTTAAGTCACCATATTCCTTGAGTACAAGAACTTCGCGCAGGTTCTTTGGAAGCTTATTAAGGGCTTCCTTTGCTTTTTTCATTGCATCTGCTTTAAGCAAATCAATTTCGCCTGATTCAGACTTACGGTGATCTTCGTACAAAACCTTTTCGTAAGCCTTGCGCTCCCTGTCCTTTCGTTTTACATAATTAAGCGAAGCGTTTTTTACAACCCTGATGAGCCAGTACTTGCAATCATTCAGGGAAGGAAAAACCAGGCATTTTTCATTTGCTTTAATCAACGAGTCATGAACCAGGTCTTCTGCGGCTTCTTCATCATTTACAATTCTGTATGATATTTTGAAGAGCATCTGCATGCAAGCGTCATAAATCGTCTTAAAGTCAGCAGGATTTCCGGCATTTACTGCCACCTGAATCCCATTCTGACTGTCTGCTATATTATCAAACACATTAACCTCTGTTTAGTTACACTCTCTACTTATATTTTATACCATTTTGTAGTAAAAATCTATCCGCGAGACCAGACCGGACCATTAGGAGTATCTGTCACCACAATACCCTTCTTTGTCAGAATATCGCGAAGCTCATCAGCACGGGCAAAGTTTTTGTCTTTTTTAGCCTGAGTGCGTTCTGCAACAAGGGCGTCAATTTCGGCTGCTTCAGGGTCGCCGGCGTGGGCATTGGCTGCAGCGGCCTGCTGCTTTTCAAGCTCTTCAAAACCACCCTTGATTACATCAAGACTCAAAACGCTGTCCATTTTAAGGAGGGCTGCCAGAGAAACGCTTGCCTTTGTTGTACCCTTGCCTGCAGCTTCCTTTTGCATTGCAGCCATGGCAACAGGAGTTGCAAGGTCATTTTCAAGGCCTTCGCGGAACTTTGCAAGGTTTTCGGTATCAGAGTCAACGCCTGCAAGAATTGTGGCAAAGTTGTCTTTTGTAAGGCCAAGCTTTTCTTCTTCATTGGCGCGGCTTATGAGCTTTGCAACACGGGCATACAAGGCAGCACGGCCGTTTTTAGCACTTTCGAGCGCGTCCATGCTAAATACAAGCTGTCTGCGATAGTGGCCGCCCAAAAGGAAAAAGCGGTAATCAAGAGGTTCAAAGCCCTTGGACTTTAATGAAAAACCGCGCTCCGGCGGCAGGTCTGTCTGCAGGGTAATAAAGTTACCGCTGCTCTTGCTCATTTTTCCGCCTTCAAGAATAAGGAACTCGTTGTGCATCCAGTAGTTTACCCATGGACCTTTAGCGCGTTCTGCCTCATCAAAGCTTCCTTCACTCTGAGCAATTTCATTTGTATGATGAACAGGCACGTGGTCAATACCGCCTGTGTGAATGTCAAAATGCTTGCCAAGATATTTCATGCTCATTGCAGAACATTCAATATGCCAGCCAGGGTAACCGCGGCCCCAAGGACTGTCCCAGGTCATAGCCTGATCTTCAAATTTTGATTTTGTAAACCAAAGAACAAAGTCACCAGGGTTACGCTTGTTTTCATCTACGACAACAACCTTACGTTTGCCGGCGCCTGCCTTAAGCTCATCAAGGTTTAAGTTTGCAAGCTTGCCGTAATCGGGGTAAGTAGAAATATCGTAATAAAGGTTACCGCCTGCCATGTAGGTGTGACCGTTTGCTTCAATCTTTTTGATAAGCTCAATCATGTCGTCAATGTGCTCGGTAGCACGGCAGATAACATCAGGGTGGCGGATATTCATGGCATCAATATCCTTCATAAAGGCGTCTGTATAAAAGTTTGCTACTTCGAGTACACTCTGATGGCGCTCTGCAGCAGATTTTTTCATTTTGTCTTCGCCGTTGTCGCCATCATCGGTAAGGTGGCCAACATCGGTAATATTCATAACATGCTTGATTTTGTAGCCAAGCAGGGTGAGAGTTTTGTCCAGAACATCAAGGAATACATAAGCGCGCAGGTTTCCGATATGCGCATAGTTATAAACAGTAGGTCCACAGCCATAAAAACCAACCTGTCCCTGAACAAGCGGTTTGAATTCTTCCATTTTGTGTCCCATAGTGTTATATAGTTTTAAACTCATATCGTACCTTCCTATAAGATGCTGAAACAAGTTCAGCATGACGTGAAAATTATTATACATTTTTCACAAAGCTTTAACAACATAAAAAAAACCTCCGGCCCTTGTAAGAGCACAGAGGTTTTTAAGTTTATTGCTGTCTTATTGATTAATGACAGGCTAAATAGAACTGATAGAATTTCTCTTTTGAACTTCCACTAGACTGATAATAATCGCAGCTTGCCTCAATTTCAACAGAAGCTCCTGCTGGAACTTCAAAGCCAGCCTTAGGATTTTCAACCTTAGTTGAGTCCACATAAACTGTAGATCTGCTGCTTCCGTGATAGAATTTATCTGCAAATTTACAGGTTACACTTTCTTCTGTATCGTTCTTAAATTTCCAACCAGCACCACTTCCATAGCTATAGGTACTTAAATAACCAAAGCCCTTATACATTTTACCAGGTGCAATTGCATAAGGATCTTTATAATACTGCTGATTCTGTTCGACTGTCTTATAATCCCAGGCATTTCCTTCTGGTGCCCAGTTACAACCTGCAAACAAGGTTGCTACCAAGAGCATCAAACCAAACATTTTAAAATTTCTTTTCATTTTGTCTTCTCCTTGTGTTTTAGAACACTAAATTAAGTATGTACTATATTTTGGGAAAAATCAATAGAAAAGTAGATTGCCGCGCTACGCTCGCAATGACGATGCTTTTGCGCTCGCAAGGACACAGCTTCTGCGCTCGCAAGGACGATGTACTGGCTGCTCGCAATGACGATGTGGGGGCTTGTGGTCAATGACAAAAACACGGGCAAATGATATAATAAATCTGTGGCAGATTACGAAAAAATCATACAGATATTAAAAAATCATGACGCATTTAAGGGCGACATACTGCAAAACGAACCGCTGGCTCCAAAGACTACGTTTAAGGTTGGCGGGCCGGCAGACTTATTCATTGCTCCGCAAAACTACTATTCCTTTCAGATTGCAATGGATGCACTTTTGCAGAATGACGTGCGCTTTTTTATAATGGGCGGCGGAAGCAATATTGTTTTTGCAGACGAAGGCTTTAAAGGCGCTGTAGTGTGCACGTCCAAATTCAGTGATACTGCCTACTATCCTCCTTCTAATATTTCAAAGGAATTTGGCAAGATAGAGCTTAAAAAGGGACAGACTCTTATAACCTGTTTTTCCGGAACCCCGATGGCGGCACTTGTAAAATTCTGTACCGAAAACTCCATAAGCGGACTTGAACAGTTTGCAGGACTCCCGGGCTCTGTGGGCGGTGCTGTTTATATGAATGCACGCTGCTTTGACCTTTCCATAAGCGACAGGCTTTTTTCGGTAAGCTGGATGGACTATTCCAAGGAAAAAATCTCTCTTGAACAGCAGCTGCTTGACCCGTCCGAATGGGCCTATAAAAAATCGCCTTTCCAGAGTGGAAAAAAGTTTATTACCACGGCAACCTTTTTACTTACACAAAAAAACGCTTCTGAGCAGCCGCAGATCCAGACCGAATGCAAAAAATACATTGCAGAGCGCGTAAACAAGGGTCATTTTAAGTTTCCGAGTGCAGGCAGTGTATTTAAGAATAACCGCAGCTTTGGTAAACCAAGCGGCCAGATAATTGACGAAGCAGGACTCCGCGGCTACACCATTGGCGGTGCTAAGGTAGCAGATTTCCATGGAAATTTCATAGTAAACGTTAAGGATGCAAAGGCGGCTCAGATTAAGGAGCTTGTTGAGTATGTACAGGCCCAAGTTCAACAAAAATATGGTTTTTCGCTTGAGAGTGAGATAATTTTTGTCGAAAATTAACTAGACAAATTCCATTTGTAAATTTATACTATAATAATAAGATTTAGGTGAGAATGCTATGTTACAATTGCAGATAGTTACATTTAAACAGGGATCATACATGGTAGTAGAAGGCAAGGCCGACAGTGACCGCTTCTACATCATCCAGAAGGGTATGGTTCAATGTTTTAAATCCTCAGGTTCTGGAATTCAGCCGTTTAAGCTTGGTCCCGGAGACTTCGTAGGCGTTGTTCCATGCATGGCTTCTCACCTTCAGATTGAAACTGCCGTAGCAATGACAGATGTTCAGGCAATTGCAGTTAAAAAGGAACAATATCCGGAGCTTATCGTAAAAAATACTCCGGTCGCACTTAAAATCATCAAAACCTTTGCAGCACGCATGCGCCAGATGAACGAAATGCTCACCAAGGCAACTCTTAACACTGTAGCTTCTGATTCTGCAGAACAGATTCTGCGTGTAGCACAGTTTTACGAAAAAGCAAGCCGCAACAATATAGCCGTTTATGCCTACTACCAGTATCTTAAGACAAAGCCTGCCGGTCCTGGTGCAGATATGGCCAAGCAAAAGTTTGTTGCACTCAAGGCACGCACACGCGCTCCATATTTTGAACCTTCAAAGGAGCTTAGCCGCGAATATCCTCAGGATACAATGATTTTCTCTGAGGCACAGAGCGGTTCAGATATGTTTATTATCCAGAGTGGCGAAGTTACAATCTCTAAGGTTGTAGACGGCAACGAAGTAACACTTGCCCTGCTCCACAAGGGAGATATGTTTGGCGAAATGGCCCTGCTTGAAAACAAGCCTCGCTCTGCCAACGCCATTGCACACAGTGACTGCCGCCTTATGGTAGTAAACCACGACAACTTTAATCAGATGGTAACTACTCAGCCGCAGCTTATTTCACGCCTTACAACAACTCTTGCAGAACGCCTGTGGTCTATGTACCGCCAGCTTGATAACGCAAACCTGCGCGATCCGTTCCACAAGATGATTGATATGCTTTCACTTCAGCTGGAAAAACAGCGCATTAATATTGACCGCCTTACTTCCAAGGCCATGCAGACAGAATTTACACCAAAGGATATTGCAAATATGTGTGGTCTGCCTCAGGAAGCACAGCACAAGGCAATTTTCGACTTCTCTTCTTCTGCACACGTAAAGCTTGTAGACAACAAGATTTATATTAAGGATGTGCCTGAGCTTGTAAAGCAGGCCGCCTTCTACAGAAAACAGAGTAATGAAGAGTAATTTTCTGCCGATAAACTCTATATGAGTGTAAAAAGAATTATTTTTGGTTTATTTATCCTCGTTTGCGGCTTTTCGCTTTTTGCGCAGAGTCTTCCCGACGGTTATGGCGGCGTTCATCTTGGCATGTCGCTGGACGAAACAAAAAAGCAGCTGCTTAAAAACTCAGACTTTGGCTACAGCGGCGACAGAGATGTTTCTTTGCTTCCGGGACAAGGCCGTACACTCATAGAAACAAATGCAAGCGGTGGAAGAGGCTCTCCTTATCTTACACAGTGCTACTTTCAGTTTTATAATGAACAGCTTTATATCATTACAATTAATATTAACAATCAGAAAACAGACTATTATACAATGTACACAACCCTTAGCGAAAAATACGGTAAGCCTGTGAGCCTGGACCCGCAGATGGCTGTATGGGAAAACGATTCCATAATAATTCAGCTGGAACGACCGCTTAGCGTAAAATACATTGATAAAGAAACCTTTGATATGCTCAAGACAGCTGCTACCGTTCAAAAATCGTTTGAAGAGCAGAACCTGCAGAGCTTCCTTGATGAGTTTTAATATGAAAAAAATATTTTTTATTCTTGCTGCATTTATTTTTCTTTTGCCCTTTGCCAGCTGCAAATCAAAAAAGCTGCCCGTACAAGAGCTTATAATAACAAGAGCAGACGGCACAACCATACCGGTACAGGCAGAAATTGCAAAAAGCGAAGAAGAACGAAATCACGGCTTTATGGAGCGCAAGAATATTCCGGACGGAACAGGCATGCTGTTTATTTTTGACAGAGACCAGATTCTTTCGTTCTGGATGAAAAATACACCCCACCCTCTTTCCATTGCATATCTGGACTCAAAGGGAAAAATCCGCAACATCTACGACATGACACCCTTTAGTCTTACTCCTATAAAAAGCACAGTATCTGTACGCTATGCACTTGAAGTACCACAGGGCTGGTTCCGCGAGAATAATATAAATGTCGGTGACGTTATAAGCTGGTAATTATTTTTCCAGCTTTGCAAGCTCGGCTGCCGCAATGGCATCCTTTGGATCAAGCTCCAGAACAATTGAAAAACACTTACGTGCCTCTTCTTCATCATCCTGTGCAAGAGCTATATAACCAAGATTAGAAATAATCTTTGTATTGTCCGGGTCTATTGCCATAGCCTTTTGAAGGGCCTGTTTTGCCTCATCAAATTTCTTTTCGGCAACAAGACACAAGGAAAGCTCGTTATAGGTGTCCGGGTTGGTGTCTCCGCCATATTTGAGTGCTTCCAGAAAGGCCTGCTTGGCATCCTCAAAGCGTTCCAGCTTGCGCAGGGCCCAGCCAAGAAGGAACCAGGCATTCCATACCTTTGGATTGTTTTTTAAGAAGGCATGTATTTCTTCAAGGCCCTTTTCTTCCTGACCGCTTGAAATAAGGTCGTAGGCGTTCTTAAAGCGCTCGTCATCCATGTTCTGGTTGTTTATGTTTTCTATTATTTCCTGTGCACGGCCAAGCTTGTACTGACCGTTTTCGCCAAGCTCTTCTTCTGTAGCACCTGCATTGAGGGCCACAAAGGTTTCAAAGCTGTCCTTGGCTTCGCGGTATTTGTGCTGCTTAAGGTAGAAAAAGCCTGCATTAAAAAAGGCATCCGGCAGCGGTGGTTCTGCTTCCATAGCCTGAATGTAGTAGGATTCGGCATCGGCATCGTAGGCGTCGGCATCTTCAAAAAGGCCTGCACGGCGGTAGCTGTCTCCACGCTGGTCTAAGAACAAGGCCATGTTCAAAACTATTGCAACATCCTCCGGGTCAAAGCCATGAAGTGCAAGGAAGATTTCTTCTGCAAGGTCAAAGTCTTCGTTTTTGGTTTTTAAGATAGCTGCCTCGCAAAGCTCCTGCTTGATGTTTGGCTTGGCCTTTTTAAGAATGGAACGGTAATAATCAAGATGAGCATTCTTTTTGTCGTAGGCAAGCACTGTAAGAATACCTGCAAGAATCTGCTCCATTGTAATTTCAGAAGGATTAAAGATTCCTGGTGCATCGCTGTCCTTTTGCTGAACTGGAAGCTGAATAGTCTTATCAATTGGGAAGGCTGCATCGGACAAAGAGAAATTTTCCGGCAGGTCAATAAAATAAATTGAATCAAGAGGATTTTTAGGGTTCATAATAATTCCTATGCTTCTGGATTAGCGCTATCGGCGGCTGTAGTTATGGTAGGCTGAGTTACTTCTGTATTTGCACTAGCCTGCTGGTTATTAAGAATTGTCTTTTGATAGGTTGTAATAAAGCTGTTGATGTGAATCTTATATACCATAGGTACAGTGTCGCCGTTGAATGCAATGTGAACTGAAGCTATATCCTTGCGGCCCTCCAGGAATTCTGCACGAGGAATAATGCCCGGGATAAGCACAGATTCGTTTGTATCTATAAAGTCAATTTTGAGCGAAATGCTTTTTCCTACAAGGAACTTTGGAACGCCAACAAGCATTACCTTGGCACCACTGAACGAAAGGTCCTTGAGAATACAGCGGCGAGGTACGTTTTCTACAAAGATGATTGATTCCTCTTTTTCGAGTCCAAGCTTGCGGATAGAGTTTTTGTTTATATCAATACGCTCTTCCTTGCGGTGGTAGAAGTTTTCGTTTGCTTCAAGGAACTCACCGATTTTGAAGATCAAATCATCAGGCGGACGCTGTGTAAAATTAAGAGTGATGATTGCAAGCTCTTCGGTATTCTGATATTTGTTTATTTCGCCGACAGTACAGTTTACAAAAAAATGGATTGGCGCGTTGTTTGCATCTATAAAGCAATAACGCAGCTGTATTGCCATATTTTTATCTTTCTGGATTGCAAGGAAGGCACCGCTGTTTGTTCCAATAATAATTTTAGCAGACTGCAAGGAAGATGAGTTAATAAGACAAGGCCACTGACCACCGGCACATTTTACATATACCTGGCGTGGGTCCATCTTAAGAATCTGCAGATTGGATTTAGTAAAAACAATTTCCTTATCTCTGAAAAAATCATAGTATCTGGAAATCTGATGACTATTAGCAATACCCATATAATATATATTTTATATCAAACGTGATATTCACGCAAGACACTATAGATTAATTTTTGAAAAAGATTGCCTTGGAGACCCTTCGAGAGCCTCAGGGACCCCGGCAATAAAAAACCGTCGGCACGCGGGTCCGACGGTTTGCAAATGTAAATAACAGCGCTGCTTTTTACTCGGCAGGAGTTTCTGCTGGAGCTTCGGCTGGTGCTTCTTCTGCAGGAGCTTCCTGTGCTGGAGCCTCTTCTGCTGGTGCTTCGGCTGCTGGAGCTTCTTCTGCTGCAGGAGCTGGAGCTGGAGCGTTTCTTGCTTCGTTCTTAAGATGTGCGTTACAGAACTTACAAATATTTACATTCTGACCATTAATTTCCTTTTCGTAGAGAACCTTGATATCTGTCTTTCCACAGATTGCACAAGTTCCTCTTCCGTGATTAGGAAGTGATCTAATACCTGATCCACGATGGTTCTTAGACATACGAACTCCTTATACGGAACCTTAGGCTTACTCAGCCTTTGGCTCTTCCTTCTTTTCAGAAGTCTTTTTAGAAGCCGGTTTCTTTTCAGGAGCAGCTTCCTTAGACTTAGATGCAGCCTTCTTTGGTTTTGCTGAATCTTCCTTTGCAGCAGGTGCCTTCTTAGCAGCTTTCTTTTCTGCCTTGTCTTCACCTGATTCAAGTTTGTAATCAACAAGCTCAAGAATTACAACATCAGCGGCATCACCCTGGCGGAATCCTAATTTGAGGACGCGTGTGTAACCACCGTTTCTTTCCTTCATGCGTGGGCCGATTTCTGTAAACAACTTATTAAGGATCTTTTCATCCGAAATAAATTTTGCTGCTTCACGACGATTATGTACAGTATCTTCTTTGGCTCTTGTAATAAGCTTTTCAGCAGATTTTCTTACTTCCAAAGCCTTTGATTTAGTTGTAGTAATTCGCTCATATCTAAAGAGTGATGTTACCATATTGCGTGACATAGCACGACGATGTGCTGTTGTACGTGAAAGCGGATTAAAACCATTTCTATGATTCATCTGTTTCTTCCTTCTGCTTTGTTAAATTGGCAGCATTCTTCAGATGGCTATAGTCTGTCATACCAAGTGTAAGGTTCCATTCCTGGAGCTTTTCCTTGATTTCGGCAAGACTCTTCTTTCCGAAGTTTCTTGTCTTTGCTATATCATCTTCAGTTTTCTTTGTTAATTCGCCTATTGTACGAATATTTGCATTTTTCAAACAATTTGATGAACGTACAGAAAGCTCAAGCTCTTCAACTGGAGTATTAAGGAGTTTTGTGATGCTTTCGTCTCCTTCATCGCTTTCATCACTTCCGATTACATCTTTGTCATTGAAGTTGATGAAGATTGCAAAGTGTTCCTTGGCAATCTTGGCAGCTTCGCCCAAAGCATCGTCCGGAGTGATTGTGCCGTCAGTCCAAATCTCAAGAACAAGCTTGTCGTAGTCATTACGCTGGCCTACGCGGCAAGGTTCAATGGCATACTTTACCTTTTCAACAGGTGTGAAAATTGCATCCATTGGAATAGTTCCAACAATTTCGATGTAATGTTCATTTGTTTCTGCAGGTACATATCCACGACCAAGATCAATCTGGATTTCTACGTCAAGGTGAGCTCCTTCCATCATAGTGAAAACGAGCTTATCCTTTGTCATAACCTCAAGCTGACCTTCCTTTGCAAAGTCGTCGCTTTTTACAATGCCAGGACCCTTGAACTCATACATGATTGTATCCTGTTCAACATCCTCTGGCAAACGCAGACGAATCTGTTTAAGACTATTGATTATTTCCAGTGTATCCTCCGAAACATTTGGAATTGCTTCGAATTCGCTGGAGATAACATGGGGAATCCCATTATCATCATAAGAAGTTATGCGGATTGAAGAAATTGCATAACCCTGAATAGATGACAACAGCACTCTTCTGAGTGTGTTTCCAACAGTTGTACCAAATCCAGGTTCGAATGGATATGCTGTGAACTTACCGTAGTTCGGATTTGTACTAATATGTTCAAATGTAATGCCTTTAGGTTTTTTAAAGCCTTTAAGCAGGTTTTTGCGAGCCATCTGAACTCCTTATTTTTATTTAGAATAATACTCAACTACGAGCTGTTCTTTTACCTGATAATCAATATCACTTCTAGCAGCAACCGCAGTAACCTTTCCAGTAAAGTTATCACTGTCTACTTCAAGCCAAGATGGAATTGTCTTTTCCGGATTGCGGGTAAGAATTACCTTAATTCCAGAAAGAGAACGACTTCCCTCTTTTACCGAAATAACATCTCCCACCTTCACAAGATATGAAGGAATATCAACTTTTTTACCATTAACACAGATGTGTCCGTGGTTAATAAGCTGCTTTGCTTCGTTACGTGTTTTTGCAAAATTCATACGGAACAAAACATTATCCAATCTTGATTCGAGGAGCTGAAGAAGAACTTCACCTGTTACTCCAGATTTTTTTGAAGCCATTACATAGTATTTCTTGAACTGTTTTTCAAGTACGCCATAGATGAAACGGAGCTTCTGCTTTTCCTGAAGCTGAATACCGTATTCAGATTTCTTTCCACGACGAACTTCTTTCTGATTTCTCTTAGATTCCTTGCTATAACCCATAACAAGAGGATTAATTCCCAAGGCTTTGCATCTCTTTAATAAAGGTTGTGTGCTTTTACCCATTTGTAAATCTCCTTGTTACATTCTGCGAGTTTTGCGTGGACGGCAGCCATTGTGTGGAATTGGAGTTACATCAGAAATTGATTTAACCTTCAAGCCCATAGCTCCCAAAGAACGGATTGCGCTTTCGCGTCCCATTCCAGGTCCCTTGATATATACGTGAACTTCACGCAAACCATAGCTCTGTGCCTTCTGCACAGCAGTTTCTGCAACAGACTGAGCTGCAAACGGAGTAGATTTCTTTGCTCCGCGGAAACCAAGTCCACCTGAAGAAGCCCATGAAAGAGCATTTCCCTTCAGGTCTGTAATAGTTACGATAGTATTATTGAACGTAGCCTGAATGTAAACGTTACCTTCGTATACGCTCTTCTTTTCCTTTCGCTTTTTAACGGTAGCCATTAATTATTCCTCCGCCTTATGCCTTTTTCTTATTAGCAACTGTCTTCTTCTTACCCTTACGAGTACGAGAGTTTGTACGGGTTCTCTGTCCGCGTACTGGAAGACCTCTCTTATGACGAAGACCACGATAGCAGCCAATATCCATAAGACGTTTAAGGTTAAGACCTACTTCTGAACGAAGACGACCTTCTACCTTATAATCTCTGTCAATGATTTCACGAATCTTTGT
>JAFZYR010000076.1 GCA_017616165.1 Treponema sp. | reverse complement strand
GCAATGAGAAAGAAGAGTCAGCAGGATCAGGGCGGTATTGCCGAGATCGAAGCTCCTCTTAATATTTCGAATGTAGCAATCGTATGTAAAAAATGCGGTCCTACAAAAATTGGTTATAAAATTGACGGCGACAAGAAGATTCGTGTTTGCCGTAAATGTGGAGATGTTCTGTAATGGCAAATTACGTACCTCGGCTTAAGAAAGTCTATAAAGACGAAATCGCACCGGCTCTTATTAAAGAGTTTGGCTACACAACTCCAATGCAGGTTCCTGCAGTAAAGAAGGTTGTTGTAAGCATGGGTGTTGGTGAAGCTCTCACAAATAAGAAACTCCTTGATGCCGCAGTTGCCGACTTGACCGCAATCACAGGTCAAAAGGCTGTTAAAACCAAGGCTAAAAAGAGTATTGCTAACTTCAAACTGCGTGAGGGCAATGAAGTGGGTGCAATGGTAACATTGCGCGGAGATATCATGTATGAATTCATGGATCGCCTTATTAATGTTGCTTTCCCACGTATTAAGGATTTCCGCGGAATCAAGGCTACCGGCTTTGATGGTCACGGCAATTTCTCTGTTGGTATTACTGAACAGTTGATATTCCCAGAAATTGACTTTGATAAAATTACAAAGGTTGCTGGTATGAATATTACATTTGTAACAAGTGCTGCTACTGATGCAGAAGCTAAATCACTTCTTACAAAGTTCAATATGCCGTTCCGTAAGTAGGTGTGAAGTATGGCTAAAAAATCAATGGTTATTAAAGCAGCCCGTAAACCGAAGTTTTCGACAAGACAGTATAACCGCTGTCAGATTTGCGGACGTCCAAGAGGTTATTTGCGCAAGTTCAAGATGTGTCGTATCTGCTTCCGCAAATTGGCAAGTGAAGGCCAGCTTCCTGGCATTACAAAATCAAGTTGGTAGGAGATAGAAATGAGTGCATCAGATCCAGTAGCAGATATGCTCACAAAGGTTCGTAATGCGGCTATGGCCCGCCACGAGAAGGTAGATGTTCCTGCGTCTAAGCTCAAACTCGAAATCGTAAAGATTTTGAAGACAGAAGGATACATTAAGAATTTCAAGAAGGTTCAGGAAGAAGGTAAAAACATTCTTCGCATATTCTTGAAGTATGATGATGATAATAATCCGGTTATCCACGGTGTTAAAAAGATTTCTACACCAGGTCGCCGTGTTTATTCTGGTTACAAAGATTTGCCACGTGTTTACAACGGTTATGGTACAATCATCGTTTCAACCTCTTCTGGTGTTACAACCGGTAAAAAGGCTTCAGAAAAGATGGTTGGTGGCGAATTAGTTTGCACAGTCTGGTAGTAGGGGGCAGAAAGTATGTCAAAAGTTGGTAAACTTCCTGTTGCTATTCCAGCAGGTGTAACAATAAATGTTGCCGATGGAGTTATTTCTGTAAAGGGACCTAAGGGAGAACTTAAGCAGACATTCCATAACGAAATCGACGTAAAGGTAGAGGGAACAGAAGTTGTTCTTACCCCAAAAGACGGTTCAAAGCAGACAAATGCTTATCACGGACTTTACAGAAGCCTTATCAATAACATGGTAAAAGGTGTTACAGACGGCTTCTCAAAGACTTTGATTGTAACTGGTGTAGGATTCCGTGCCGAAGTACAGGGTAAACAGCTTGTTATGAACCTTGGTTATTCAACTGATTTTATTGCTATGATTCCGGACGGACTCACAGTAACTACAACTCCAGATGGAAAAGTTACAGTTGCCGGTATCGACAAGCAGTTGGTTGGTGAATTTTGTTCTCAGATTCGCAAGTTGCGCAAGCCTGAACCATACAAAGGAAAGGGTATACGCTACGAAGACGAAGTTATCCGCCGCAAGGTTGGTAAGACTGGTGTTAAATAAGGTGAAGCTATATGTTTAAGAAACTGAACGATAAAGACAGAAAGCGCTTGCACAGAAAGATCCATATCCGTAAGTCAATTTACGGAACTGCTGACAGACCACGTTTGACTGTTACACGCAGCAACAAAAATCTTTCTGCACAGGTTATTAATGACGATGATGGAAAGACTTTAGCTTCTATTTCTACTATGGAAAAAGAATTTGCTGCTCTTAAGCCAAATGTTGAAGATGCAGCAAAACTTGGTGAAGCTTTAGGTGCACGCCTTAAGGAGAAGAAAATCTCTAAGGTTGTTTTCGACAGAAATGGTTACTTGTACCATGGTGTTGTTAAAGCTCTCGCTGACGGTGCCCGCAAAGCAGGTATCGAATTCTAGGAGATATTATGGAACATCAGAAAAACTTTGATAAAGAACCAAAAGAGAAGGAATTCGTAGAAAAGCTCGTTACACTCAACAGAACCTGTAAGACTGTAAAGGGTGGACGCCGCATGTCTTTCTCTGCCCTCACTGTAGTTGGTGACGGAAAAGGTCGCGTAGGATACGGACTTGGTAAAGCTAACGACGTATCTGAAGCTATTAAAAAGAGTATCGATAAAGCTAAGAGAAGTCTTGTAACTGTTCCTATTAAGAATGGTACTTTGCCACACGAAATGATTGGTAAATACAAGAGCTCTGAAGTATTGTTAAAGCCAGCTTGTTCCGGTACTGGAATTATCGCTGGTGGTACAGTTCGTGCTATCATGGAAGCTGCTGGTGCAACAGACATCCAGTCAAAATCTTTGGGATCAAATGCAGCCGTAAACGTTGTTCGCGCAACCTTCGATGCAATTTCCAAGATTATGGATGCTAAGAAAGTAGCAGCAAACAGAGGTAAAACTCTGGATGAATTGTGGGGTTAATGTATGGCTAAAGGAAAACAGGTAAAAGTTACATTAATTAAAAGCGTTATCGGACAGAAGCCGGACAAGAAGGCAACTGTTCGCAGCCTTGGACTTAAGAAAATAAGTTCTTCAAACATTCTTCCAGATAATGAATCTGTTAGAGGAATGATAGCTAGCGTATCACACCTTGTTAAGGTAGAGGAGATCTAAAATGGCTGAATACAATCCAATTCTTAGCGCTCCTCAGGGTGCTAATAAAAAGCCTAAGCGTGTTGGTCGTGGTTCATCAAGTGGACTCGGTACAACCGCTGGTAAAGGTAATAAAGGTCAGCAGTCACGTTCTGGAAAGGCCGGTCCATACGTAGGTTTCGAAGGTGGACAGATGCCTCTTTACAGACGTATTGCACACAAAGGTTTTTCAAACTATCCGTTCAAGAAGGAATACTATTGTATCAATGTAGGACTTCTTGAGGCTAAGTTCGATGACGGTGCAACTGTAGATAAGAAAGCTCTTGTTGAAAAGGGATTCATTTCTTCAAAGACTGCTACACTGGTTAAAATTCTTGGCGATGGAGACATCACAAAGAAGCTTAATGTTGTTGTTGATAAAGTATCTGAATCAGCAAAGGCCAAAATTGAAAAGGCCGGCGGTACTGTTAAGACTATCGAAGAAGCAGCAGAAAACAAAGAGTAATTCGGAGTAGGTCATGGCAAGCAATCCAATTGTAAATATGTTTAAAGTTAAAGAACTCAGAGACCGTTTGTTCTTTACATTGCTCATTCTTGCAGTGTACAGACTGGGTTGTACCCTTACAATGCCTGGCATTGATGCAAACGTTCTTATTAAGTACTTTGACGATTTGGCTGCGCAGAATAATAATGCGTTTGCCAGTTACATGGACTTCTTCGTAGGAGGAGCATTCTCTAACTTCTCTGTTTTCATGCTTGGTGTAATGCCTTATATCTCAATGCAGATCATCATGCAGCTTGCTGTAATCATTTTCCCTGCTCTTAAACGTATTTCTCAGGAAGACGGTGGACAGCGCAAGATTGCACAGTATTCAAGAATCGGAACGATTGTTGTTTGTCTCGTGCAGGCTTGGGGTGTTACCGTTTATGCTCAGAGCATTCCGGGTTGTGTACTTATAGAAAATCCTAATGCCTTCCGCGCACTTACGATTCTTACAGTTACAACCGGATCCATGATTACCGTATGGCTTGGAGATCAGATTACTGCTCGTGGTATTGGAAACGGTATTTCGATGATGATTTTTGCTGGTATTGTTGCACGTCTTCCTAACGCTTGTGTAGAACTTGGACAGGCAGTTAAGAACGGCGACGTACAGCTTGTATTTGTCATCCTTATCTTAATTTTGTTCATAGCTATTATTGCTTTGGTAATATATGAAGAGTCCGGACAGAGAAAGATTCCTGTACACTATGCTAAGCGCGTAGTAGGAAGAAAGATGTACGGTGGTCAGAGCACATACATTCCGTTTAAGGTTAACCCTTCAAACGTAATTCCTCTGATTTTTGCCAACTCTCTGCTTACACTTCCTCTTACGGCTGTTTCACTCTTTGCCAAGGGTAATAACGCAAAACCTTGGATGGGAGCTATTTCTCGGTTCCTTACTCCAAATGGTTGGGGATACAATGTTTTGTTGATTCTTCTTATTATCTTCTTCGCATACTTCTACACTCAGGTAACACTGAACCCTACAGAAATTGCAAAGAATATCCGCGAAAACGGCGGCTCCATTCCGGGTGTTCGTACAGATAAGACAGAAGAATATCTTACCAAAATATTGAACAGACTCATATTACCGGGTTCATTGTTCCTTGCTCTGATCGCTGTTATTCCAACAGTTATTCAGTATGCATTCGGCTTCCCGCAGTCAGCAGCACAGTTGATGGGTGGTACTTCACTTATCATTCTGGTTGGTGTTGATTTGGATACAATGAGTCAGGTTGAAGCTCTTCTTAAGATGCATCACCACGAAGGACTTACAAAGAAGGGCAAAATCAGGTCACGCAGTCTCTAAAAATATTTTAGAAATTTCGTGAATTAGCTATAGAAAAGATATGGGAATATGTGATATATTATTTGTTACCGAATTGCTCTCATTGCGAGGTGCTTAAGATTCGGTAATAATATTCTCATGGGGGCTTTTATATGAAAGTACGAACCAGTGTAAAACCTATCTGTGATAAATGTAAGGTTATTAAACGTAATGGTATTATCCGTATCATTTGTACAAACCCAAAACATAAGCAGAGACAGGGCTAAGGCTTAAGGAGAAACAGATGG
>JAFZYR010000003.1 GCA_017616165.1 Treponema sp. | reverse complement strand
AGCAGCCCAGGAAATAGACTTTTCTCCATCAACAACCATCTTCATAATTTCTAATTTCTTTTCATCCAAGTAATTCACCTCTTAATTATAAGGGACAAAATCCCTTACGAATTCCTTGGACAAAATCGCTTACGAATTAGTCAAATACTTTACCATAGTCAAAACTTTCTTGCATTATCCAAACTTATGGTATAAAATTATAATGTCTTTTTTCTAAGTTAAAAAAATGGAATAATTATATTCTTTATACGAGGTTTTTATATGAAGAAACTTTTTTTAGCTTTTATAGTGCTTGCTGCTTTTGTTCTTGCTTCCTGCGGTTCAAAAGATATGTCTTATAGAAATGGAGATGTCAGCTTTTCCATTTCTGGAAGTGAAGTTGGAAGATATCTTGCTGCCAGAAATACAGACGGATCCGCAGATGATAAAATTGAATTTGCAATTCTTGTTCAGATAAAGGGCAGTAAGGGTTATTATGCCTGGCAGATGGGCAAGGCATATTACACACCAGAATCAGATTCTGTTGAGGTACCAGAGGGCGTGAGTAATCCCGTTACCACTGATGGTGTTATGGTTGACTTGCCGGAAGAAATCCAAACTCATGTAGAATCTTTAATATTTCCTTTTAAGCATATCCCGGCAAATCAGACTTATAATGTAGCGGTAGATATTTTTAAGAAAGGAACAGATTCTGCCGATGCCCCTCATTCTTTTCCTGATGCCTGGAGCGTATCCCTTTCTGGAGAAAAGTCCGAAATCAGGATAAGTGCCGGCAGTTCTACTCCAGTAACAGTTGAACTTGAAGATGCCGATGAAGAACAGAATAATTTTGCTTTGAAGGTGTCTTATGAAAAAAATAATCAGCCTCAGACAGAACTTATTTCTTTGGATCAGGAAACTCTGGATAAATATAAATTCTCCCATGATGATGAGTATGTATATTTTTCCCATGCCGGCCGTGAATGGTATACTTTAACTGACTTTAAACTTGTTTTAGACAGCAGCAGCCATTTTTCAAAAGGCGCCGGTTTTAGTTTTGTTAAGAAGAATGTAGACGCTACAGGAGCCGTCCAAAATTCTGAAAAGATTGTTACCGCCCAATCTACCAATGGCGAAATTGAATTGCTGTCTATGAGTTTAGGCAAAGAGGAAGGTACCGATGCTGGATTGTATAAAACAATAGAGCTTGATTTTGAAGGCATTGTTCTTTATCAGTATCTGAACCTATATATTGGAGCAGAAAAGGAGAATTTTGGAAATTTCTCTGCTTATGAACATAATTACAATTTTGTAAAAGATACACAGGCAAGTGATGATAGTAAACTCCGCTTTGTAATGACAATTCCTCTGGAAGAAATATTTGGTGAGGAGCCACTTGCAAAAGGTGATTCTATAGCGTTCCTGTTAAATAGTCTTGATATAACCCGTTCTGATAATGGTGAGAGTGTTACATCTAACCAGTTGGCTTATCAATTGCAGAAGTCTGGATGGGAGCAGGATAATCCAACTAAGCGTTATGCAAGTAACACTACTATTGATGTTAACAACTTATCAGACTCGTTAGTTCTTGCTTCTAACTTTATAGAAGGAGATGAAAAATATCTTCAGATATATGTAGATCTTGAAAAATCTTTCAATTCTGTAAATGAACTGAATGCTGATTTTGGAATAAATTATAAGGTATTCCCTGCAAGCGATAAGGTTTATATATTCTATACAAACTATGATTTGTACTCGGATCCTGAGACACCGGCTTATCGTTTTGATATGAACATAAAATTAAACTCTTATCTTAAGGCTTCTGGAAGAAGACCGGTACAAGGTAATAAGGTAACAGTACCTGTAGGAGGAACCTTCTATTGGGTTGGCAACTTTAGTAAGACTATACCGGAAGATGGCCATGTTTATGGTAACTTTATTGATAATGCAGGGTATAAAGATGAAGGTTCTACAGAGGTAAAATGGTATCATAATTTGAGTGGAGAAATGAACAATGAGATTAAAACTGATGGTTCAATAGATGATTTTATTTTTGACAAAATTATGAAACCTCATGAAAAGGAAGACAATGATGAATACTTTGTAGATAATGACTTTAGCTTACAGTGTTATTATAGATTAGGGGATGAAGACTTTACAAGTAACCTGTTTATTATAGAAAACTTCTCTATTGGAGCAAGTGTAAGTGGAGACCAAGTTTCTATCTGGGATTTTTACTAACCCTTCTTCTCCATAAGTATTTTGCGTTGGATAAGGCAAACGGCAGTTCTGATTTTTTTGGGCTGCCGTTTTTTTTGTAGGCAGCTGCATTTCGAATACAAGTGGAAATTACAATTATCTGGATTACACTTGTATCTGATTAAGATAAACCTCTTCTAAATGCGAGTGCAAACTGCAATTTCCAAAATTCATTCGTATATAAGCTTATTTTTTCTCCATAAGCATTTCTGCGTCGGCGCTTCCCTGTCTTAGTTCAAGGCTGGCGTAGGTGAAGGCATCTCCTGGCAAAGGGGATTCTGTTTTTTGTTGGGCGGTGGAGGGTGCTTTGGATTTCTTTTTAAGTACCTGCTGCAGCTGCCAGGAAGAGGAACGGTTCATTAAACTGTAGTATTCTTTGTCGTCCATGGTTTTATTATATAGAGGTCGCCGGAAAATGTCACTTTCCCCGGTTTTTTTTGCCTAAATACTTGAATAATCATTCAATTGAATATATACTCAAATGTATGAACGACAACAATAAAAATGAAGCCTTAAGCGAAGATACAATCTTTGCCTGTGCAGATTTTTTCAAGGTATTCGGGGACTCAACGCGTTTCAGAATTTTGTATGCCCTAAAGGAGCGTGAGCTTTGTGCGGGCGACATTGCAGAACGGGTAAAAATGAGTGCCTCTGCGGTTTCGCACCAGCTTAAGGTACTGCGGGTTTCCAACTTTGTAAAAACAAGACGCGACGGAAAAGAAATTTACTACTCACTTGCCGACGAGCATGTAGAACAGATAATTGAGTGCGGTATAGAGCACATATTGGAGGAAGAATAATGGAAGAACATAAACATGAACATCACCACGAGGAAGACTGCTGCTGCGGGCATGAGCATGGACATCACGACCACGACCATGAGCACGGCGAAGAGCACGAGCTTAGTGTAAAGGCCATTATCATTGCGGCGGTATTTTTTGTAATTGCAGAATTGATGGAGCATCTTCCGCTGGATGTTTGGTTCCCTGGACTTGCGGCTCTTCACATTCCGGGCGTTCGGGTGGACATATTTGAGCTTATATTGATGATCTGCTGCTTTGTGTCCTATATAATCTGCGGTAAAGGCGTGCTTTTAAATGCAGTGCGCGGGCTTTTTCACGGCGAGCTTATGGACGAAAACTTTTTGATGGGCGTTTCTTCAATCGGTGCAATGTGCCTTGGAGAATTCCCCGAAGCTGCCGCCATTATGGTTTTGTACCAGGTTGGCGAAAAGTTTGAAGACTACGCTGTAGATAAATCGCACGATGCAATAGAAGAAATTGCAAGCCTGCGTCCGGACCATGCAACCCTTAAGGTAGGAACCGAAACCCGCGAGGTTGCCCCGGATGATGTAGAAACAGATTCTGTAATCATCGTAAAGCCGGGTGACCGTATTCCAATTGACGGTGTAGTAGTAGACGGCGACAGCTTTGTAGATACCTCTGCGCTCACCGGAGAAAGCATTCCCCGCCACGTTACTGTTGGAAGCGAAGTTCTTTCCGGTTCAATCAACAAGCAGGGCGTTCTGGAAATACGCACCACACGCCACGCTGGAGATTCTGCACTTTCACGCATCTTAGAGCTTGTGGAAAACGCAACGGAAAACAAGACAAAGTCAGAGCAGTTTGTAACACGCTTTGCAAGAGTATATACTCCAATCGTTGTTTATTCGGCCCTGGCACTTGCAATTATTCCAAGCGTAGTAATCGGATTTAAAACCGGCAACTGGGGCTGGCACGAAACCTGGACAACCTGGTTCTACCGTGCACTTATGTTCTTAGTAGTAAGCTGTCCTTGTGCAATTGTAATTTCAATTCCGCTGTCGTTCTGCGGTGGTATTACTGCTGCTGCGCGTAAGGGAATCCTCATAAAGGGTAGTGTATACCTTGAAGCACTTGTCAAAACAAAGACTGCAGTATTCGATAAAACCGGTACCCTTACAAAAGGAAACTTTGTTGTATCTCACATTCATGCAACCGACGAAGCAATTACAGAAACAGAGCTTCTGGCACTTGCAACTCATACAGAAATGTTTTCTACACATCCGATTTCTGCTTCGCTCAAGGCAGCCCATCACGATAAATGCTGTGACAACGTTAAGCTTGAAAATGTAGAAGAAATTGCGGGAAAGGGAATTAAGGCCCTTGTAAACGGAAAGGAAGTGCTTGCCGGAAACACAAAGCTCATGGAACAGTTTGGCATTGAATACAGCGAATGTACCGAGCACCAGGACGGCACTGTTATCCACGTAGCAAGCGAAGGCAAATACAGCGGCCACATTGTAATAAGTGATGAAATTAAAGACGATTCTGCCCAGACTGTAGAAGGACTTAAAAAAATAGGCGTAGAAAATGTTGTAATGCTTACCGGCGACAACGAACGCGCAGCCCATACAGTAGCCGCAAAGCTTGGCCTTAAAAAAGCCTACGGCCAGCTCCTTAGTGCAGACAAGCTTGCCAAGGTAGAAGAGCTCATGGCAGACCTGTCTAAGGGGGGCAAAAAACGCGGCTCCCTCATTTTTGCCGGCGACGGAATAAACGACGCCCCTGTTCTTGCCCGTGCCGATGCCGGAATTGCCATGGGTTCTATGGGAAGCGACGCTGCCATAGAAGCTGCCGATATCATCATTATGGAAGACAAGCCAAGCAAGATTGTAGACGGTATCAAAATAAGCCGTCGCACCCTGCGTGTGGTATTCGAAAACCTGTACGGCGCAATCGGAATCAAGGTAATCATTCTTCTTTTGAGCGCCCTGGGCATTTCCAATATGTGGATTGCGGTTTTTGGAGACGTGGGTGTCACAATCCTTGCAGTTTTGAATAGCTTGAGGTTGTTGAAAAACAGAAGGTAGTGTATACTTCAAATATGTCATACGAAGTAACAGCCACAAGACGTAGGCCTCAGCAGTTTGATGACCTGGTTGGTCAGGAATTTGTTGCGGCTACGCTTAAGAATTCTATAAAATCGGGAAAAATTGCACATGCTTATCTTTTTTCAGGGCCACGCGGCTGCGGTAAGACTTCTACTGCGCGTATTTTGGCAAAGGCTCTGAACTGTCAGAACGGACCTACGGAAACTCCGTGCGGAACCTGTTCTAACTGTCAGGAAATTATAAAGGGCGCTTCCCTGGATGTAATTGAAATAGACGGAGCTTCCAACAACTCTGTAGAAAATGTCCGCCAGATTAAGGATGAGATTCAGTTTCCGCCAACTTCAAGCAAATACAAGGTTTATATAATCGACGAAGTTCATATGCTTTCGGGCTCGGCTTTTAATGCCCTGCTAAAGACAATCGAAGAGCCACCGGAGTATGTTGTATTTATTTTTGCTACAACTGAGCTTCAGAAGGTTCCTGCAACAATCAAGTCACGCTGCCAGCAGTATAACTTCCGCCTGGTTGCTATTGATAAGGTTAAGGAATGCCTTGCCGATGCTGCCCGTGAGCTTGGCGTAGAAGCAGATGATGAGGCACTTTTCTGGATTGCACGCGAGTCTACCGGCTCTATGCGCGATGCCTATACACTTTTTGACCAGGTTGTTGCCTTTAGCGACGGACACATTACCTATGAAAAAATACGCGACAAGCTTGGCCTTGTTGGAATTGACCGCCTGAACACTGTTTTTGAAAACTGTGCTGCCGGTAAGACAACCGAAGTTCTTGCCTGCCTGGACGAATTCCTTCAGAACGGTGTTTCGAACGACCAGCTTATTGCTAACAGTGCAGATTATCTCCGCAGCCTGCTTCTTATAAAAAGCGGTGTAACAAAAGAGGCTCTGCTTGGAAACTCGGTTGAGCGCTACAGCAAGACTGTTTTGGATGCCTGGAGCCCTATTCAGATTGAACGCGGGCTTTCAATTTTCCTGCAGCTTTACCGCGATATACGTTATTCACTTTCGCCACGCTACGAAATTGAGCTTACCTTTGCGCGACTTTGCTGGCTCAAGGATTATGTTTCCAACATGGAAGTTAAAAAGGCTGTTGATGCAGCACAAAAGCTTCTGGCTGGGGCAGGGGTAACACCGGCGGGGGCAACAACGAACGCTGTTACACCAACGCCTGCCGGAGCTACACCAACGACTTCGGTACCACAAGACACGACTTCAGACACTCCGGAGCCTGAACAGAACACACTCCCTAAGGGCTTACCGCGTTTTTCAGCTTTAGAGCGGCTTGCCAAAGAGGCAGAAAAACAGGAGATGGAGGGCCAGCAGGACCCTTTTCATGATGGCGGTTCACTGCCGCCTCAACAATCAGTGACAGCTCCTTACGGAACTGATTTTCCACAGGATTTTGAAGGCGAGTGGACAAATACGGATGTACCGCCGGACGAATACGAAGAAGAACAGCTTCAGGCAGAGCAGGCCGAGGCTGCTTATGAAGAAACGCTCAAGCAGGAGCAGGAACCACAATCTGCGGCTCCTGTTCAGCTCGATGAATTTTTGCAGACTGCCGACGGAAGAAAAATATCCATTGCACAGCTGCGTGGTTCTGTAATAGCAGAGCTTGCCGTAAACGAAGGCTTTATTGCAACTGCGCTGGAACGCACCGGCAAATGGACCGTACTGGAAGACAGTGTGGAAACAACAACTACAACCAGCCTGGACCTTCAGCTGCTGCAGAAAAATCTGGGCGTGATAAATACACAGCTTTCCAATATCTGCGGAAAAACCATGACCTTTAGGGTAACCTTACAGGAAGAAACCGCACCTGATGGAGAAGAAACAGAAAAAGAGATTCCTTCGCAGGTTCAGATTCTGGTAAATGCCTTTAAGGGTACAATTGTAACCGGTAAATAGGAAAAGAGGGGTAAATATGAATCCTTTTGATTTATTAAAAAATACACAGGCCATAAAGGAAGAATCAGAAAAGCTTCAGAAGGAGCTTGAAGATATCCGTGCAGAAGGCTCAAGCGGCGGACGCATGGTAACAGTTACCTTAAACGGCAAGTTCCAGATGATGGACATAAAGCTTGATCCAATCTGCGTTGATAACCGTGACGTAAAAATGCTGGAAGACCTTATTGTTGCGGCTCACAAGGCTGCAGTTGATAATGTTCAGGATAAAATAAAGGAAAAATCCTCTTCGCTGCTCGGCGGCCTGGATCTGGGACAATTCGGATTATAATTTGCCATGAATACTTTTGATGAACTTACAGCAGATTTTTCGCGCCTGCCTGGAATTGGCAAAAAAAGTGCAGTACGCATGGTTAACTGGCTTTTGACCCAGGAGGATTCGTATGTTCATCGCTTTTCGCAGAATCTTGGAACCTTAAAAGAGCGCATAAAGCCCTGTTCAGTGTGCGGAATGTGGACCGAAAGCGATCCGTGCCCTATATGCAGCGACCCTTTGCGCGATAAAACCCAGCTTTGTGTAGTAGAGCAGAGTCAGGATGTAAGCACAATTCAAGCCTATGGCGAATACCGCGGCCTTTTTCATGTGCTTGGAGGCCTTATAAAGCCGCTGGAAGGCATTGGACCAGCCCAGCTTTCCATAAATCCTCTGCTTTCAAGGCTCAAAACTGCTGCTACAGACCCTTCAAACGCCGTAAAAGAGGTTATTATTGCTACAAATCCTACGGTAGAAGGCGATACAACCGCTCTTTACATAAACAAAGTCATATCAGAGCTTGGTCTTAACCCTGCACCAAAGGTAACCCGTCTTGCAACCGGCATTCCTGTAGGCGGCGACCTTGAATACATAGACAAACGCACCCTGTCACTAAGCTTCCGCGGCCGCAATGAGCTGTAAACCCTCATAAATACCCCAAACTCCGTTAAAAAAATATTTGCATATTTCTTTTAATAGTAATAAAATAGATATAATATAATTTGGTGTTTTTTATCGGAGGAAACATGAATCCCAAACTTAAAAAAATCAGTATAATTCTTGCCATAGCAGGTGTTATTGGTCTTGTTTTACTTTCTGGACTAATTGACAATATTGCCCGCAGACGGTTCCGCACACAGTCTTATGATGATATGGAAATGATTGCCCGTGTAAAAAGGGCCAGCTTTGAAACATCTATGAACGAGCAGCTTACTCTTGTTCTTCAGATGATGAAAATGCCTTCTATTAAGGAATATCTTATTAATCCTGATGATGACGCAATCCGCGAAGCTGCAATTAAAGACCTTCTGACATTTAAAGATTCTTTTAAATCAAAATCTGTTTTCTGGATTTCGGATACAGACCACAAATTCTACAGTGATATGGAATATGTCTACACTCTTGATCCTAACAATCCTGATGACTACTGGTACAACATGACCATGTACGAAACAGATGTTTACAACTTTAACATTAACTATAACCCTTCGCTCAAGCAGACCAACCTTTGGGTAAATGCAGTTGTAAAAGACAACGGCAAGCCTATTGGTGTAATTGGAACCGGTATTCCTCTTACAGATATGATTACCGAAATGTACGATGGTCTTGACCCGCGCATTACCATGTATCTGTTTAATGACGGTCTTGAAATTACAGGTGCGCTTGATGACTCTATCATCGAAAACAAAAAGAGCATTCTGGAAGAGCTTCCTCAGCTTGAGGGTGCAAACTACATGAGCGATGATATAGACTTTGGTACAATCAAATACGGTGAATATGTTTTTGCTCCAATGGATCTTGTAAGCTGGCACATGGTTTTGTTCAAAACCTATTCCACACATGATTATTTTGAATTTGGTATGACTGCTATTATTGCAGGAATTATTGCCGCACTCATAGTAATTACTCTTGCCGTACAGATTATCAATATGGTAAACCAGCTTTCTATTCTTAATGAAGCAGTTAAGGATTTAAGCTCCGGTAATGCAGACCTTACAAAGCGTGTTACACTCAAGCGCCGTTCTATTTTTAAGGTGTTCGGCCAGCTTGTAGAAAACGAAAACAACTTTATTGAAAAGCTTCAGAACATCATAGACAACGTAAAAATTTCGGCACAGAACCTTAATAACGTTGGTGAAAACATGTCTTCAAGTACAATGAATACTGCAACTGCCATTTCACAGATTATTTCAAACATCGATTCTGTTCACGGAAACATTACTCAGCAGGCCGAAAACGTACAGGAAACTGCAGGTGCTGTTAATGAAATTGCTGCAAACATCGACTCGCTTGAAAAGATGATTCATCAGCAGGCAGACGGAGTAACCCAGGCTTCAAGTGCCGTTGAAGAAATGATTGGAAACATTCAGTCGGTAAATACTTCTGTAGATAAAATGGCCGATTCCTTTGGTCAGCTTGAACAGCAGTCACAGTCTGGTCAGGAAAAGCAGCTGGCTGTAAACCAGATGATTCATGAAATTGAAGACAAGTCAAAGATGCTTCAGGAAGCCAACCAAGCTATTGCAAGCATTGCGAGTCAGACAAACCTTCTTGCCATGAACGCCGCTATTGAGGCTGCCCACGCCGGTGAAGCAGGTAAGGGTTTTGCGGTTGTAGCAGACGAAATCCGTAAGCTTAGTGAAACCTCTACTGCTCAGTCAAAGCGTATTGGTGAACAGCTCAAGAGCATTCAGTCTTCTATCCTTGAGGTTGTTGCCGGTTCTCAGGAAGCAAGCAATGCGTTTACAGTTGTATCAAACGAAATCCAGAATACAAACCAGCTTGTAAACGAAATTAAGATTGCCATGGACGAACAGAACGAAGGCTCTAAGCAGGTAATCGATACCCTTCGTGCCATGAACATGAGTACCTCGGAAGTAAGCAACGCTGCTCAGGAAATGATTGAAGGTAACAAGCTTATCTTTAAGAATATTGCCAGCCTGCAGGATTCTTCTCATGCAATGAAGTCAAGCATGGACGAAATGTCTATTGGTGCAAAGCGTATCAACGAAAACGGTACAGAGCTTTCACAAATTTCTACCGAAATGAAGGATTCTATTGCCGAAATAGGCGGACAGATAGATCAGTTTACTGTATAAGCAGTTTGCTGCCACATATATTTGTTTTTTGGAGATTGATTTATGATTCTGTTTAGTACATTCATGTTGTTCTTTGGTCTTTCAACAGTAATTGGTGTTCCGTTGCTGTCCTCTTTTCAGGTTACCCAGATTAAGGGTTCTACCTGGATGGACTGGGCTACACACCTTGGAACAACGCTTGGCCCTGCTGCAGGAATCTTTGTGCTTGTTTCTGTGCTGGTATATTTTATGCACAAGCCTCTGGTTAAGCTCATCAAAACAGCAGAGGAGCGCCCTTTAACCGATGAAGAAAAGGTTGCTGCACAGAAGACCCTTAACAGAATCAATGTTGTTTCCATTATCTCTCTTATGAGCGGATACCCTATTGGAAACGGAACAACAATCATCATCAAAACTCTTTCCGGTAACCTTCATTATAATCTTACCGACCTTATTTTGATTTTTGTCCTCATCATTTTGTATGCTCTGCTTGCAATTTCTTACTCGACAAAGTGTTTTAATATTGTTGCCCGCAGTGAGCTTGCCAAGCTTAAGATTCAGAATCTTGACGGAATGAAAACCTCACGCTACACAGTTACACTCGGTATGATTATTCTTAATTCTGCGCTTTTGATTGGCTGGCAGGTTTTGTGTTCAGGCTATAGTGCAGTAAGACATGGCTGGAGCATGGCTCTGTTTTTACGCAAGGGACTTTACTCTCTTTGTATTGGTGTAGCAATTACACTGCCGCTTTGTCTTCTTGTTCTTTACCAGCTGCGCAAGCGATTCAAAATTACAATTGAACAGATTGACTCTTTGCGTGATGACGGTGACCTTGTAACACGTATTAATATCGGAACCTTTGATGACTTTGGCGTAATCATGACTTCTATGAACAAGCTCATGGACTTTTTGCGCGTTTCGCTTTCTACACTCAAAAACGAATCGTCTTCGGTTGGTTCAACTGCAACAGAGCTTCTTTCCATTACCGACAATTCTTCTACCAGCATTGAACACATTGTAAGCAGCTTTGAAGAAATGCGTCACCAGAACGAAGAAAAAGACAAGCTTTTGGAAGCTGCCAAGAATAATATCAACCGCCTTAACGAGGATGCTGCCCGCGTAAGTACTTCAATGCAGGATCAGGCTCAAGCCGAAGAACAGAATGCCCAGGCTATTTCTTTGATGACTCAGAATACTAACCAGATTAATGAGCTTATCAAGCAGGCTAAAGAGCTTTCAAATAACCTTTCTGAATCTTCTTCTTCGGGCGCTACCGAGGTAGACAAGACAGAAGCAGTAATTAATGCTGTAAGCGACAAGTCTAAGAAGATGATTGAAGTTATTCAGGTAATTCAGCAGGTAGCAAGTCAGACCAACCTTCTTGCCATGAACGCTGCCATTGAGGCTGCCCATGCCGGTGAAGCAGGTCAGGGCTTCTCTGTCGTTGCCGATGAAATCCGTAAGCTTGCAGAAAACACACAGAGTCAGGCAAAGAACATTAAGGATTTGATTACAGAAATTACAGGTGCTATTTCCGAGGGTACAGAAAGCATGCAGGATACTAAGTCCATGTTCTACAAGATCCAGCAGGAAATTGCAACTCAGACAAACGTTGTTGAAAACATTGCACACACCATGGACGAGCAGTCTACCGGTGCCGAAGAAATTCTTTCTACAACAAATAAAATATCTCAGAATATTCAGAGTGTTAATGAGCTCATTAAAAACCAGGCAAATTACACCGAAGAAATCAAAAACGGCATAACCGATGTTGTTTCGCTTTCTGAAAAGATTGATTCTTCTTTGAATATTTCGCTTGAGATTCTTAAGGACTTCTCTCAGTCAATGGGCATTGTAAATGACAAGGCCACCTTGAATGAGAGATCAGTTCAGACAATTACAGACGAGCTTAATAAGTTTGAATTGTAGAGATTCCCGCGTCAAGCGCGTTAATGACACATGTTAAACCTTAAATTGTTTAATCTGTTCGCTTATCTTTGAAACGCTGTTGCGTACATTACGTGCATTGGAAGAAAGCAGCTCGCCTGTTTCTACAATGCGCTGTGTACCAAAGGCCATTTCGCACATGGTCTGGGCCATTTCGGTTGTTGCGGTCTGGAGCTTGTTTACCTTGTCCATAACCTCTTTGTTTCCTCTGGTCATTGTATCGCTGGCAGAACGTACATCCTGTGTACTGTCGTTAAGAGTCTGCAGAGAAATATTAATCTGCTTAGAGCCTTGTGTCTGCTCGGCCATAGATTCCTTAATCTGACGTACAAGCGAGTCTGTTTCTGCAATCATGTTAGAAAGCTGATTAAAGGATTCAAGCGACTCGCCCGAAGCAACTGTTACACCCGAAATTGATTCACGAATCTTAGAAAGCTGTTCACCGATTTTCTGTGACTGCTCACTTGAGTCTTCACTAAGCTTACGGATTTCGTCTGCTACTACCGAGAAGCCCTTTCCGGCCTCACCGGCGTGTGCAGCTTCGATTGCGGCGTTCATAGCCAGGAGGTTTGTCTGTTCGGCAATACCCTGAATAACAGTGTTTGCTTCTTCAAGCATTTCTGACTCATCCTGAATTTTAAGGATTCGGTCATTAACCATAACCTGTTTTTCAGAACCGTTGCGTATATTGCCTTCCAGGTTTCCAAAGGACTGTGCCATCTTGTCTACAATATTATTTACCGAAGCAATATTGCTTACCATTTCTTCTACTGTAGAAGAAGCCTGTGTAACCTCGTTTACCTGAACAGTAATCAAATCATCCAGAGAGCCGATGTCTGTTGTAACCGAGCTAACCTGATTTACAGCCTCCATTACAGTGCGGGCCTGGTATTCAACCTGATCCTGAACATTATTAATGTTGGTAGACATTTCGGTCATGATGTTTGAAGTATCGCTTGCAGAATGAGTCATGTCCACACTTACCGAGTCCAGAGTTTCCTGAGAAGCCTTAATATCAATAATGATACCGCGAAGCTTTTCGGTAAACATATTAAAGCCCTTTACAACCTCGCCAATTTCGTCCTTGTTGTGTACTTCAATTTTGCGTGTAAGGTCTGCACTGTCGCTGGCAAGCTCTGTAATAGATTTTGTTACGGCAAGCAGCGGCTTAAGGAAGCTTGAAAGTGCAATTGTAAGGCTTGCAAAAAGTACTACAAAGGCAATAATCATAACGTAGATAATTGCATGCTTAATGTGTGAAAGGCCGCCAAAGTAATAATCATAAGGAAGGGTACAGATAACCAGCCAGTCCTTGTTTGTAGGAACAGCCTTTGCAATAAACGACATTTTTTCACCGGTTATGGTGTCGTTGTATTCCATAATGGTGTCTTCATTTCCGTGAATTGCAGAATCAATAGTGGCGGCAAGTGCTGTATTTGCTTCCAGGTCAATTTCGTAATCTTCGGCAGCACCAATAATTTCGCCTGTAGTTTTGTTTATTACAAACGGGTGATTTCCGCGTCCAAAGGTAATTTCGGTAACAATGTGCGAAATGCGGTTTCCTTTGATTACAGAAACTGCAACTCCGTGAATTTTTCCGTCATAATTACGAACCGGTGTTGCATAGAACATAAGAACTGCATTAATAACTGCAGAAAAGGCAGGGTCGGCTACATAATTGTTGCCCTTCATGGCCTGCTCAAAATAAACACGGCCCGAAGCAAGATTAAGCTTTTGTCCGGTAGAACGTACAAAGGTAAAGCCTTCGCTGTCGTAAAACGCACAGTTTTCGTATTTGTCTGTGTTTATGTTTACAACCTCGGCCATCTGACGGTTTTTTTCGTCCAGCGAAACCTCCGGGTCGCGGGCAAAAGGCATTTGTGCTATGGAACCTAAGAGCATAAACTCTTTTTCGTTCAAATCGTTTATCTGATTTGTTATTTCTTCTGAAAGTGTAAACATATTACTTCGGGCAGAATCCTTGAGCGAGCGCTCTGCAAAGTAATATGAAAGTCCTCCAATAGTAAGAATTCCAACTAATACTATTGAAACAGTAATTACAATAAGTTTCCCTTTGATGCTGTGCATATTTTCTCCAATAATTGTATCTTTGTATTATAGAATACTATCAAAAAAATGACAAACCGTTTTAAGTTTTTTATGAGGCAATTATACGGTACATAGGGTCGCATTCCGGCATAAGCTCAAGCGTCTTTTTTTCGCAGGGCAGCTTTTCTGTCATATCATGAGTTACATGCAGCATGGTAGTTGTTCCGCCTTCGCCTATAAGCTCCATAAGATGGAGGATTTTTGCCCGGTAGCTTTCGTCCAGACCATGGCAGGGCTCATCCAGAATAAGCAGGGAAGGGCATTTTACTGCAGAACGAAGAATAAGGATTGCGCGCTGTTCTCCGTAGCTAAGACTGCCAAAGGTGTCCTTTTCGCGTCCGGCAAAGCCCCCCATGTCCAGCCACTTTTTTGCAAGCGCAAGCTCTGTATCGGTTGCAGCCTCGTAAAGTCCTATTGAGTCTCTGAAGCCCGAAATTATTACGTTTTCAAGGCTTGTTCCGCCAAGCATTCTGTATTCTACGTGCAGACGGTACGAAACAATTCCAAGATGCTTTTTTATATCCCAGATAGATTCTCCCGACCCGCGTTTTATTCCAAAAAGCCTTACGTCGTTGCAGAAAACCTGCATATTGTCGCCAGTTATGAGCTCCAGAAGAGTTGTTTTTCCGCTGCCGTTTGGTCCACGGATAAGCCAGTGCTCGCCCTTGTTTACAGTCCAGCTAAGGTTACGCAGTACGTGGTTGTCGCTCCAGCTTACGTTTACGTTTGTCATCTGAACAAGAGGAATATCGTCCTTGGCTGCAGTTGTTTTTCCGGTTACATCGGTTTCTTCTTTGGTGGTGGTGTACAGCTTTGTAAAGCTGCTTTTTTGTTCGCCAAGCTTTTTCTGCTGGTCTCCCAGACGTTCCTGCATAAGCTTTTTGTATTCTGCCCTGGTACCGCAAAAGCTTATGCTCTTGGCTGTAAATTCCAGAACATGAGAAATATTGTCCGGTATTTCGTGCCAGCGTTCCATTCCAAGTATGATGGCAGGTTCAGTTCCGGCGTTATTTACAAAATCAAAAAGGATTTTACGGCTCTCTGCATCAAGGCCTGCAAACGGATCCGAAAGCAGCAAAAGCTTTTTACCGCTCAAAAGGGCGCGGGCAAGCAGGGTCCGGCGGATTTCTCCGGTAGACATGTATTTTAGCCCGCGGTCCAGTATTTTTTGAATGCCTGTAAGCTCAACCTCCGGCAGGGTATCAATAGTGGCGGGGGTATCGGCGGGCTGCAGGCGTTCGCTTATAAAAACACGTCCTGTGCGCCCAATATCTACACCGCTTTCCAGATAGTCGCTTTCGTCATTTTCGCGTTCTTCCTGAATGATTCTGGCTGCTTTTTCCAGAGACACAATTTCAGTTGAACCTGTAAAGGCATTTGAAAAAAGAGAAACGCTTTCTGCACTGTCACTGTTTGGAGTAAATTTAAGGCCTGTTTCACCGGAAAGTGCATTAAAAAAGTCGGCTTTTCCGCCTCCGTTTGGGCCAATTACAAGCCATTTTTCCCCGGAATGCATTTCCCAGTCAATTTTTTCTATAATAGTTCTGCGCGAATTTTCAATACGGCAGTTTTTGATGCAAATCAAGCTATTGGTTTTCATATAACCGTATTTTATACCGATAATTAAATTATGAACAGAGTTTTTTATAAATCAGCAGTTACAGCGTGCCTTGCACTTTTAATATTAACATTTTTTATAAGTCCTCTTTTTGCAAAAGGAAAAAAGGATTTAGAGGATTTACAGCAGCTGGAGCTTTTGGAGCAGTCTGCCGAAGCCGAAGAAGAAATTGAACTTTCAGAAGAAGAGCAGACAGAAAGCGAAGAGCCTCTTCCTCCAACCCAGCTTTATACCCTAAGACCTGTAGAAGGAAAGCCCGTTGAATTTGCAGAGTCGTGGGGTTATGTTTCAAACGGCCGCGAGGATGAATATAATTCGTCTCTTCCTATTACAGACGTTTGTTATTTTGCTGCAGAAATAAACTGTTACGGCGAGCTTACTTCGGTCCCAGTGCGTTCCAGACTCAAAACCGGAAAGGCCCGCTGCCATCTTGTTGTTGTTTGCGACAGCCGTTCCCTTACTCATTTTGTAATTAATCCCGATTACGGAGTGCGCAAAACCCTGCTCAAGGCAATTGTAAAAGCCGCTGCTCCCTATGACGGAGTTCAGATTGATTTTGAACTTGTACCAGCGCGTGACCGCAAGCATTTTTTGACCTTTATAGCAGACCTTCGTTACATGCTTGGACAGGCCAAATGGTTTTCGGTTTGTGTTCCTGCCCGCGTAAAAAAGCTTACCGATGATATATATCCGTATACCGAAATTGCCAGCTACTGCGACCGCGTTTTTGTCATGGCCTATGATGAACACTGGTCCTCAAGTGAGCCTGGCCCAATTGCATCTGTAGACTGGTGTAAAAGGGTTGTGGAATACGCAAGAAAAACAATCCCCGAAAAAAAGCTGATTATGGGTATTCCTTTTTACGGACGCTTCTGGGCTGCACAGGCTACAGAGGGGGCTTATTATTTTTCGCGCCTAAACCGCATGATGGTGGCAAACGGCGTAGAAGAAATAACCTACGAAAATGATATACCAAAGGTGCAGTACACAACTCAGGTTGATGTTACCGGCTATTTTAATGACGCTTATTCTGATGTGGCACTTATGCGCATGTATGAGACCGCTGGTGTAAAAAAGATTGGCTTTTGGCGTGTAGGCCAGGAGGATCCGGAATTCTGGAACTGGCTTAAGATTAACAAAAAATGATGACTAGCATGGGACAAATTCGTTATAATCACAATATGAGTAATTCAAAAAAGGCCGAAAGCATAAGGGACGTAATCCGCTACCTCCAGAAGTTTATGGGGGCAGTGGTAGTTATTTACCTTGATGATAAAACAATTTCCTCTCCGCTTTTTCCTCTGCACATACGCGACATAGCACTTTTGCATCAGGCAGGACTTAAGGTTGTAATTATTCCTGGTGCACGTCAGAGAATTGATCAGGTGCTTTCCAACGAAGGAATTGAATGGTCTTATAAAGATAATATCCGCGTAACAAACGAAGACGCAATGCCGCTTGTAAAAATGGCCGCCTTTGATGTTTCAAATACAGTAATGACAAATCTTGCAGCAAACGGAATTACCGCTGTCATTGGCAACTGGGTTCGTTCGCGCGCCAAGGGTGTTGTAAACGGCTTTGATTATGGAACTGCCGGAGAAATTGACCGCCTTGATACACAGTCGCTCAAGGTAGTTTTGGATGACGGCTTTATTCCGATTTTTCCGTGTATAGGCTGGAGCTCTACAGGACGCCCGTATAATATTTCGTCCATGCTGCTGGCCCAGCAGGTTGCAGTTGCACTCAAGGCAGACAAGCTCTTTTTCCTTATGGGACAGAATGCTTCAATTCAAAAGGACGGACAGATAATTCCTGCAATGAATATAGAAGAGTTGGACAGCTTTGTTAAAGGCGGTACACAGCCCGAAGTAAACGGTATTCTTGAGCTTGCAAAGGAAGCCTGTCTTAACGGTGTTAATCGTTCCCACATTCTTGATACAAACCAGGATGGAGTTCTTCTTACCGAAATATTCAGCGACCTTGGTTCGGGCACCATGATTTACACCAGCAATTACGGAAGAATACGTGCAATGGAGCAGTCCGATGTTCCTGCAGTTCTTGCGCTGATGACTCCATTTATTCAAAGCGGAAAGCTTTTGCCTCGTACCGAAAGTGATCTGGCAAGCTCGTCAAAGGATTTTGTTGTTTACGAAATTGACGGTGGTGTAAGAGCCTGTGCCGCCCTTCACAAATACCCGGACGGTCAGTTTGAAATTGCCGCTGTTGCAGTTGATGAAGCCTTTAGCCATATGGGAATTGGACCGGACCTTGTAGAAAGCCTTATCAAAAGTGCGCGCTCTAAGGGTGCCTCATCAATCTTTATTATGACAACACAGGCTGCCGACTGGTTTGAAAAAATCGGCTTTGTAGAAGACAGTGTAGAAACCCTTCCTCAGGAGCGCCGTGCCAAGTGGACTCCACAAAGGAACTCGAAGGTGTTTAGGCTTACTCGTTAACCCAGTCCTTCAGCTCTTTACTCAGCTTTTTGGCGGCTTTTTTATGTGTAACCGGCGACGGATGCCAGTCTGCACCAATGCCGTCCGACTCCTTTTGTAAATCAAAGCGCACTGTTTTTACCGGCACGCTCGGAAAATCCCTTGAAAAAAGCTTGCACGCTTCTTCTACAGATGCACAAAGCTCCTGTCCCATAATTCCAAGGCAGCAGCAGATTTTTGCATCAGGGCTACGGCGGTGTACGGCTTCTATAAACTGACGCAGACCTGCAACGTATGCAAGGCGACGCTCTTCTATTCCGCGCACCCAGCTAATATCATTTGTTCCAAGATTAATTACTACAATGTCCGGACTAAAGCGGCTCTGGTCCCATACGTGTGGTTCTGCATGAACGCGAAGCTCTCCGCTTTTGTCTGTGTACGGCCAGCAGGCAGGCATGAGCCAGTGAGTATCGGGCAGGTTTACGGTTGCAGGGTCCACATAGTTGGAAGTAATTCCAATGCCGCTCCAGGAACACAGCTGAAACTCTGCCTTGAGCGAGCGTGCTGTCAAAAAGGCATAAGCCTTGTCCGGACGTTCCTGGCTTGTACAGAAGGTATCTTTTTCCCAGATGCCTTCTACACCGTAGCCGCAGGTAATGCTGTCGCCAATAAATTCAATTTTTGGATGAGCCTTGCTGTCTATGATTCTGCCCTTGCGGACAGTTCCTTCAATTTCAAGCCTTTGTAAGCCTGCATAACCAAAGGCGCATTCGCTCAGCTTCAAGACCTTAATTACAACTGTCTTTTCTATTTCTGACTGAAAAAGTGTAATTTCATTCTGGGTCTGATCCAGCGAAACACGGATAGGTTCTTTAAAGCCTTCTGGAGCTTTGCTTTCTTTTACAAACGGAAAATTATCCCAGAAGGAGTCGCCCTTGTATTTTTCGGGAGAGGTAAGCTCTGTAATATAAACGCCAATTATTCCGTGCTCTGTGTCCTTCTGGTTTGAAGGGTCGCTCAAAATGGTTGCAACAGCCCTTGTTCCTGTAAAGCAAAATTCAAAGCCGCTTAATGAATAATTAAAATAGCGTACATCATTGTTGTCAAAATTGCGTCCATACCATTTAAGCTCATCAAATTCAAGTTTCATAAAAAATCCTATATTCCAAGTGGCTCGTATTCTATTCTTACTTCCGGCAATCCAGGCAGCACAGTGTAGTAATTGTTCATCCAGTCTCCGTCGGGTGCCTCAAAAGGGTTGCCGCCATTTTCCGGATAATTAAGTCCGTCGGCCGGCGGCATAAAAATACGAAGCTTCATGTCAACCGGCAGGGTAATTTTATGTTCAAAAAACCAGCTCATAAGGTCAATAAATTTAACTCCCGGAGCTTTGTAAAACCACCAGCCGCCAAATTCCATAAGCAGGTTTGAGTCGCGCAACGGTCCGTTAAAGTAAAGCTCTGCAAAATGCGGATTTTTTTCTATATGAATGTCCATTTCTACGCCTTCGGCATCTTCTGAGCTGGACCAGCGCAGCTTTGCAGGAAGCTCAACATCACCGGCCTCCTGCAGCTTTTGGCTAAAGAACGGTTTATGTAAATCTTCTCTGTAGCTTGCAAGCAGTGGCTGCTCAATACCAACCTCGCAATTGTTAGGGTCTGTAACCTCAAGACCAAGGCGTCCGTCGTCGCGGAACTGATACAGCGTCATTGCACTAAGCCATTTGTCCTCATCCTTCTGGAGCTTTTCCATAAAGTCGTGCAGCTTTGCAGCCTGAGCGTAAGGTCCGTTTACATCACCGTCGGCATTCATTTCGCTCAAAACCATAGGCTTATTCTGTCCGGTTATAAAGCGCAGACGGTCAAGGGTTCTTTTAAATCTGTAGTAAACATCGTCGTTGTTATAAGAAGCAAAAAGTGTTCCGCCTTTTTTGGCAACAACATTAGGCCAGCCCCAGTTGAGCGAAAGATAGTTATCACAGCTCCAGATATCTGCAGCCTTGTGGGCTTCTAAAAAAATATCTTCCATTTCAAGCTTGCCGGTAGCCTTTTGCCACATGCCCGCACATAAAATCATTTTTACGTTTGGAGCATATTTATGCATTACCCGGCACACCATAACAAAAAAGTCTGCAATTTCCTGGTAGGTGGCACGCCTTGTATAGCAGAACCACGCTCCTGTGCATTCATGGTTTACACGCAAAAGCACACGGCCATAGGGACGCAAATCCTTTGCAAGCAGAATAATATCTTCTTCCTTTAAGTGGGGGTCAATTGTAATGGTAAGAACAACATCCATTCCGTGACGGCGTATTTCCTTCATAAAGCAGAAGGGCTCACCATCACGCAAGCCTTCGCGTCCGCCACGGTATGGAAAATAATTTTCGTAGGGAGAATCCCAGGTTCCCTTTGGTTCAGTTCCCTTATCAATTTCGCAGGCACGTACAGGCCACTCCTTGTCGTTAGGGTAGTACGTGTACATAAGACTTATGCCGCGGTGAATCTTGTGCAGCTTTTGTAAAATATAATCCTGGTTTACATATAATCCGCGTTCGCTTCCGTCTCCAAGATCAAGTGCACAAGCTGCGCCGCTCATCAATATTTTTTTCATAAGGGAATCTCCCCGGTATGATTAATCCAGACATGCATCCAGATTTTTACAGATTTCTTCCTTATTAAGATGGCGTCCAATAACAACCATCTTAATCATGCGGTCGCCAACCTTTTCGTCCCAGTCCTTTTTCATTTCCGGTTCTTCTTCGAGCACGCGCTTTTGTTCTGCAGGAGGGCAGGAAGCAAGCCAGTTTCCTGAATAGCCTGCCTGAATCTGGCGTCCGCTTGTTTCCAAAACGTATGCCATGTCGTCTTCGTCGCTGAACCATACAACACCCTTTGAACGGATGATGTTGCGTGGCCAGGCACTTGCAAAGCGGTCCAGCTTTTCGCGGTTAAACGGACGGCGGCGGTAATAAACAAACGAGCCTATTCCATATTCATCTTCGCTTTCGCCTTCGTGCTTGTGCTCATGATGATGGTGTTTATGGTCGTGATCGTGATGATGCTCGTGTTCGTCGTGATCATCATCGTCGTCGTGGTCATGTTCATGATGCTCCGGGGTCCCTGAGGCTCTCGAAGGGCCCTCATGATCATGCTCTTCTTTTTCCTCATCTTCTTCCAGTGCCTTTACCCAGCCTGCACTTGCATAAACAGTTTCAAAATCAAAGCGGTCTGTTCCAATAATTTCTTCTACAGGAACCTCGCACTTTGTTGTTTCAAAAACCTTTACACTAGGCTGAATTTTATTGATTACTGCACGAACCATTTTCATCTGCTCGTCGGTAACAAGGTCGCGCTTGTTTACAATCAAGGTAGAACAGAATTCAATCTGCTGAATCAAAAGCGACTCAATATCTTCTTCGTCAATTCCTTCTTTAAGAAGTGCCTTTCCTTCGTCAAATTCTTCAACAAGGCGGCTTGCATCAACAACACCAACAACGTTATCAAGCTTACCAATTTCAATAGTTTCAATAGCCTGTGCAATAGGCATTGGCTCGCACACACCGCTGGCTTCAATCAAAATATAATCAAACTTGCCGCTCTTCATAAGGTTTTCAATCTGATTTACCATATCTGTTTTGAGCGTACAGCAGATACAGCCGTTTGTAAGCGGAACAAGACTGCTTGAATCTTCAATTTTTGCTTCTTTAGAAATAAGGCGTTCGTCTACGTTCACCTCACCAATATCATTAACAATAACCGCAACCTTGTAGCCCTTCTGGTTAGTAAGAACGCGGTTCAAAAGGGTAGTCTTACCGGCTCCCAGGTAACCACAAAGTAAAGTAATAGGAATTTTTTTAGCCATTTTTATACTCCTTCGCTCGCAATGACGAATTATATTCTTTAATATAATAAAAATTCCCACTTAAGTACATAAAAACATAACTATTTTCTTTTTTTTTCGCAAATTCTGTAGTATAATGTAGGGCAAAGGAGTTTAATTATGGCAATGAGACTTGTAACCCGTTCGGATTTTGATGGCTTGGTTTGTGGAGCTTTGCTTTTGGAAGCAGGCGTTATTGATACATGGAAATTTGCACATCCAAAGGATCTTCAGGACGGACTTGTAGAAATCACAGAAAATGACTGTCTTGCAAACGTTCCTTTTGTTCCGGGCTGCGGACTGTGGTTTGACCATCACTCTTCAGAATTCGAACGTCAGGAGCTGGAAGGCAAATACAAGGGCGAAAGCCGCATCACACCTTCCTGTGCCCGCATCATTTACGAATACTATGGCGGCAAAGAAAAGTTCCCTAATTTTGACGATATAATGGAAGCCGTAGACAAGGTAGACTCCGGCAACCTTACAATAGACGAAATTCAAAATCCACAGGGCTGGATCTTAGTAGGCTTCCTTATGGATCCTCGTACAGGTCTTGGCCGCTGGCGTGAATTTACCGTACCAAACTATGCACTCATGGAAAAGCTCATGGTAGCCTGCCGCGATAAGTCAACACAGGAAATCCTTGCCATGCCGGATGTTCAGGAGCGCATTGCCGTTTACAACGAACAGACCGAAAAGTTTAAGGAAATGGTAAAGGCACATACCCGCACCGAAGGTAACCTTATCATTTCTGACCTGCGCGGCGTAGACCCAATCTACACCGGCAACCGCTTTATGATTTACTCTATGTACCCAGAACAGAATATTTCTGCCTGGATTGTAAGTGGTCGTGGCGGACAGGGCTGTTCTGCTGCCTGCGGATACAGCATTCTTAACAAAACCAGTAAGGTTAATGTTGGAAGCCTCATGCTCAAGTATGGTGGCGGCGGTCACGAAAAGGTAGGTACCTGCCAGTTCACTAACGAGAACATGGACACCGAGCTTCCAAAGATGCTCAAGGAACTTTCTGAGTTAGCAAACAAATAATTGTCACTAACGACAATCACAGGATTATTATGCCCCGAAAAAGACTTGGCGTAGTAACAATTTGTCCCGAAGACAATTACGAGCAGAGTATTCTGTCCGGTATCTTTGCGCAGGCAAATTACTACAATTATGATGTTCTGGTTTTCTCTCCGTTGTCGCATCCGTCGGCACAATCAAGGGCCTATGTAAAGGGTGAATTAAATATTTATTCCCTCATAAACTTTGACCTGCTTGATGCCGTTATTGTTACGCCAATTACAATGCAGGAGCAGTCAAACACCGAAATCATAAATGCCCTGCTGGAGCGGTTTAAACGAGAGTGCCATGTTCCTGTGGTTTCAATAGATTTTCCGTTTGGCGACTATCCTGTTGTTTATACAGATGAAAAAGAACCTTTTGTCCAGATTACAGATCATCTTATTCAGGTTCACGGCTGTAAAAAAATTGCGGTTCTTAATGGCCCGGAACATTTTTCAGGCTCAAAGGTAAGGCTTTCTGGTGTGCAGGAATCTATGAAGGCGCATGGCCTTAATTTTGATATGAACCTTCATTATTACGGAGACTTCTGGTACACAAGCGGTGAACAGCTTGGCGAACAGTATGTAAACAAAAAGCTGCCGCTGCCCGATGCAGTTATCTGTACTTCTGACTACATGGCAATAGGTTTAACAAACACGCTCATAAGCGGAGGCATTAAGGTTCCCGATCAGGTGATTGTTACTGGCTATGACGGGGTTACCGAAGTAAGCATTAATAATCCGCCTATAACCACTTATAAACCCCACACCTATGACACAGCCTTAAAGGCAGTAAACCTTATTCATCAAAAGCTTGAACCGGGCTCTAAAGATTACATGCCCGATCAGTCTCAAAAGCATCACCTTATTTTTGGAGCAACCTGCGGCTGTGAACCTGATGAAGAATACATTTATGATAAAATCCGCCAGAACCAGTATTCGCTGCAGCAGAATTTTAATCACCGCGAAATTTGGGAAGGAATTGGAATTGGCACTCTTTTTGAAAGCTACACCAACGAAATTCTTGCGGGAACCTCCAGCACCGAAGAATGTATTGTAAAAATCTACGAATCAAAATATCTGATTAAGCCGTATCAGTATCTTTACCTGTGTCTTAATCAAAACTGGATAGACCCCGACAATGACTTTGAAGACGGCTACACCCAGCAGATGAACATGTGCATTTTTGCAGACCGCAAATCCGAAGCCTCGGGTGCACACAATCATGTTTTCTTTGGCGAAGGCCGCGAATGCTTTTTCCCTGTAAGCCAGATGATGCCGGACATTGCCTTAAACCTTCAGAATGATGAGCCTCAGGTTTATTATTTTGCGCCTGTGCATTTTAACAGGACAAGCCTTGGCTACTGTATTTTGCAGAATAATCTTACCGAGAAAAAAATAATAGGCGTTGTTTTCCGCAATTATATGAGGATGATAAACAATGCCCTTGAAATGACCCGTACCCGAAACAAAATTACTTCTATTTCTGAGCACGACATGATGACCAACCTTTTGAACCGTCGCGGAATGAACCATGCAGTTTCTGTAATGAATGCACGCGCCCGCAAGGGAGACAAGTGGCTTGCCATTGTTGCCGACATGGACGGACTCAAATATCTGAACGATAATTTTGGACATGCCAAGGGAGACGAAGGTCTTGCCTTTATTGCCTCATCCATGCGCTCCATCACAAAAGAAGGCGAGGTTTGTGTACGTAACGGCGGCGACGAATTTTTGATTGCGGGGCTTGGCCGGTACAATGCCCAGGAAATAGAAGAACGTCTGCAGAGCTTTGCAAAGGCAATAGAAGCCTATAATGCTACAAGTCCGGTTGCCTTTAATGCCAGCATAGGCTACTGCCTTACCGACTGGGGCGACAGCGCTGCCTTTGAAAATGCCATGGAGCAGGCCGACGTAAACATGTACATAGACAAGCGCAAAAAGAAAATGAGGATGTAAAATCCACGTCATTGCGAGCGAAATAATTCGTCATTGCGAGCGAAGCGCGGCAATCCACAAAATCACCAATGACAAAGTTTCTCTAATATGATAATATTCCCCACAGAGGAAAGTTATATGAAACGTATCATAACAATTCAGGATATTTCGTGCGTCGGCAAGTGTTCACTTACTGTTGCACTTCCAATCATTTCTGCAATGGGTGTAGAGGCAAGCGTGCTTCCTACAGCAGTTCTTTCAACACATACAGCATTCAAGGGCTTTACTTTCCGTGATCTCACTTCTGATATTCAGCCTATCTGCGACCATTGGAAACAGGAAAAAATTCATTTTGACGCAATTTACACAGGTTATCTTGGTTCTTTTGAACAGCTTGACCTTATGCACAAGCTTGTTGCCGACTTTGGTGGCGGTGACACACTTACAATCGTAGACCCATGCATGGCCGACAACGGAAAGCTCTATCCTGGCTTTACACCGGAATTTGCCTTTGCAATGGCTAAGCTCTGCGGCAAAGCAAACGTAATGGTTCCAAACCTTACAGAAGCAAGCTTCCTTCTCGGCATTCCTTATGTAGAATCAGGCTATGACGAAGAATATGTAAAGGATGTTCTTAAAAAGCTTGCAGCTCTTGGTGCACAGAAGGTTGTTCTTAAGGGTATTCAGTTTGAACAGGATCAGCAGGACCTTAAGGGTGTTGCAGGCAAAATAGGAATTGCCGCCTATGATGCAGCTACCGGAAAGTTCAGCTGGTATTTCCATAAAAAAATGCCTGTAAGCTTCCACGGAACCGGCGATATTTTTGCAAGCGTACTTACCGGTGCCCTTATGCGCGGTTTGAGCCTTGAACAGTCCTATACTCTTGCCGCTGACTTTGTAGTAGAATCAATCAAGCAGACCTTGAGCCACGAAAACTACAACTGGTACGGCGTAGACTTCGAAGCCGCATTCCCATATCTTTTAGGACGACTATGAAAAAAATAACCATCCTTGATTCAACATTACGAGACGGCGCTCAGGGCGAAGGCATAAGCTATTCTGTACAGGATAAAATTCACATCTGCCAGGCGCTTGATGAATTGGGAATCCAGTATATAGAAGCCGGAAACCCGGGCAGTAATCCCAAGGATATGGAATTTTTTCAGGAAATAAAAAAGGTTCCGCTCAAAACTGCCCGTATCTGTGCCTTTGGTGCAACCCGCCGCAAGGATATTTCCTGCAAAGAGGATGCAAATCTTCAGAGCCTGCTTGCAGCCGGCACAGACACTGTAGTTATCTTTGGAAAATCCTGGACCTTCCAGGTAAAGCAGATTCTCAAAACAACTCTCAAAGAAAATCTTGCAATGATAAAGGACACCTGCGCCTACCTCAAGAAAAACGGACGCCATGTTTTTTATGATGCAGAGCATTTTTTCACTGCCTATGCCGAAGATAAAGACTATGCAATGCAGACCCTTGAGGCAGCAGTAGACGGTGGTGCCGAAGTACTCTGCCTTTGCGAAACCAAGGGTGGTTTTATGATAGATGAATGCCGTCGTGCCGTAGCCGATGCAGTTAAAAGCTTTGGAGATAAGGTTCAGATTGGTATTCACACCCATAATGATTGCGGACTTGCTGTTGCTAATTCGCTGGTTGCCGTAATGGAAGGCGCCACACAGGTTCAGGGAGTTCTGCTTGGCTTTGGCGAACGCACAGGAAACGCAAATTTAAGTACAATCATTCCGGACCTTCAGCTAAAGATGGGCTATGAATGTATTCCTGCCAAAAACATGAGTAAGCTTACTTCTATTTGTAATCAGATTGCAGAGCTTACAAACATAAGCATGGATCAGCAGGCTCCTTATGTAGGAAAAAGCGCCTTTGCCCACAAGGCCGGCATGCACATAGATGCAGTCCTCAAAAATCCTTTTGCCTACGAGCACATAGAGCCCGAGGTTGTAGGAAATACCCGCGTCTTTTTAATGAGCGAGGTTGCAGGACGTGCTACTATAATAGAAAAGATTAATCGTTTTGCACCACAAATCAACAAAAATGATGCAGTTGTAGATAAAATCCTTGCCAGAATGAAGGAGCTGGAAAAGCAGGGCTACCAGTTTGAAGGTGCCGACGGAAGCTTTGAGCTCATGGTTCGCAAGGTAATGGGCCAGTATCAGCCGTTCTTTAAGCTGCATTATTATACAACCAATGGTTCCAATCCGCGCCCTGAAGAAGGCGTGTGCTGCTGCGCCCAGACCAAGGTAGAAGTAGACGGCCAGATAGAAATTACCGCAGGGGAAGGGGATGGACCGGTAAACGCCCTTGATATTGCTTTGCGCAAGGCCCTTGAAAAGTTCTATCCGTTAGTTTCGCAGATACGCCTGGTAGATTACAAGGTTCGCGTTTTAGACACCAAAGCCGCCACTGCCGCCAAAGTCCGTGTAATCATAGAAAGCACCGACGGCCGCCTTAGCTGGACCACCATAGGCGTTTCCGAAGACATAATCGAAGCCTCCTGGATAGCCCTTTCCGATTCCTTTGAATATAAGCTCATCCGCGACATCGAAAAACGCTATAAGAAAATAATTTAGCCCCCGTCATTGCGAGCGAAGCGCGGCAATCCACTTTTTTAAGAAATTTTTCACTTTTTTGCAAATTTTTCTCAAATTTACTTCCTATTTTCTCAGAATTTTTTGTTAACTATAGTATAAGAATTTTTATTATACGGAGGCCTCTATGGCAAACTACATCAAACCGTTCGAGGAGCTTACTCTGGCGGATGACTTTATGTTCTATCAGGTTATGCAGGATGATGAAATCTGCATCGGGGTTCTGGAACGTCTACTTAAAATCGAGATAGATCACATTGAGCGGCAGGAGCTTCAGAAGGAAATCAAGCCTTATTATCAGACAAAGTACATTAAACTCGATGTTTATGTTAAGGATGATGATAAGATTTATGACATTGAAATCCAGAATGAAGATATGGATGAACTGCCTAAAAGAGTCCGATATTATCAGTCTATGATTGATTCAAACGAGCTTCTGAAAGGTATGGAGTACAGAAAGCTCCCGGAAAGTATAATCATCTTTATCTGTACAGGAGACCCGTTCGGTAAAGGATTCCCTCAATACTCTTTCAAGAATATCTGTCTGGAAGAAAAAGAACTTGTACTTAAGGATGAATCTACAAAATACTTCTTTAATTCAGATGCCGCAGATAAGGTAACAGATATTGATATCCGTTCATTTCTTGATTATATTAAGAATAAGAGACCTACAGACAGTTTTACTAATACAATTGATTTAGCTGTGAAAAAGGTAAAGACAGACGAGTCTCTAAGGGGGATTTACATGTGCGAACCAATACGTATTCAAGATGCAAAATGGGCTGCAAGAGTTGAAGCTGCAAAAAATTTGCTTCAGATGGGACTTGGGACTTATGAACAGATTGCACAAGCCACGGATCTTCCATTAAAGAAAGTTCAGGAACTTGCAGAAGAAGTTCCTGAAGAAAAAGAATGAAACATCTGACTGTAGAACAAATTGCTCAGGGTACTGGTCTTCCACTAGAGGAAATCCAAAAACTGGCCGATAATCAATAAATACACAGGGGTATTCACAAGTTAATGACAAAAAATAATAATTTGTTTTTTTTTTGTTGACTTCTGAATAATTGCGTGTTAAGATTATAAAAAAGGGTTTATACGTCAAAGGCCGTTGGTCTGTATAAACTTTTTAAAAAAAAAGGAGGATTTTTTTAAATGAAAAAAATCGTAGGAATTATAGCAGCTTTGGCTTTGGCTACAGCTGTATTTGCTGATGCTCCAGTATCAAACATTACCGACTTCACATTCAGCGGAAGTGCTTCTTTGGAGTATATTGTTAACCTTGATGGTGCAAACGGTGAAGGTGAAGTTACAACTGGTATGAAGAATGGCGGATCAGCTAATTTCAAATTAAAGTTCATTACAGGTGGAACAAAAGAATCTACTGGTGATGGTCTTTGGGGTGAAATTCAGATTAAGACAACAGATTCTGAAACTACAGGTGCTGGCCCTATTTCTATCAATGGTGCTACTGTAGAAAAAGCAGTTATTCACTTCATTGATGATGACTTCTTCCTTGATATGAACATCAAGGAGCCTGGACTTTCTCTTGGTGGTGGTGATATTCTTACTGCTACAAAGTCTGCTGGTGCTTTCCCAGGTGCTTCTGTTACTGTTACTGGTAAACAGGGCTTTACTTTGAACTTCGGTCTTAAGGATGTAGTAGAATTCGGACTCCAGTTCGCAGATAACGGACAGAAGATTGCTAAAGAAAAGAAATTTGGTTTTGTATTCGATGCAACACTCAAGGCTGTTGATGGTCTTGGATTGAATGCTGCTGCAGGATACGGTACTGAAAAGAATAAGTTCGTAGCTTCTGTTAAGGCTGATTACAAACTCGCTCTTGGTGATATGTACATTAAGCCAGCTGTAGGTTTCGCACTTGATGAAGCTGATGCAAAGAACCTCTCTGCAGGACTCCTCTTCGGATGGGGTGGAGACGGTATTGAAGCTAAGTTCGCTTCATTCTCTAACAGTGTAACAAATGTTCCAGATAAGTGTGCAGACGGAGTTTCTGTTTACGCAACAGTTCCTCTTACATCTAGCCCTGCAATTGGATTCCTCTTCAGTGCATTTGACAGCAAGTTCCTTGGTGACTTTGGTTTGAAAGTTGGTGCTCAGTTGGCTGTAGCTAACCTTTCTAACTTTGGTAAGGGTTCAGATGCATTCGATGCTGCATTTGCATTCTCTAAGGCATTCGGTGACTGGAATTTTGATGCTAACGCTGGTATCAAGTTCATCATCGAAGGAAGCAAGTTCGGTGCTCTCTATGGATGTGGTGTAAGCAACAGTGCTATCATCGATAACACAAAGCTCTACCTCAAGTATGCTGGAGAACATGGAGCTGATGTTGGTGGTAAGAACCTTAAGGGAACAATCACACTTGGATGTGAAATCTCTATCTAAGTTTTGTTAGTTTAGGTTAAACCTAACCACAAACAAAAAGGGCTGTCTTTTATAAGACAGTCCTTTTTTAATACTTGAATTGCTACGTCATTGCAAAAGTGCCACGTCATTACAAGCAACCCACGTCATTGCGAGCAAAGCGAAGCAATCCAATCTTAAAAAGGCCTTAAATATGAAAACCAAATTCTTATTACCATTATTTATAATCATAATTCTAATTACATCCTGTGCTTCAAAAAAGCTTCCTGCACCAAAGGAGCGCAGCGACACCTTTATTGCAAATGTAAATCCTTTTGAAATAGGAACCTTTCATGTTTATGCAGGATCTTCAAATATAGGCAAATTAAAAATATCAGATATATATCTTACGTTTGATCCCCGCACCAATTGTGTTATGGCGACAGGCCGTATTGGTGTAAACGCAGTGCGTTTGGGTTTTTCATACGAAGAAAGAAAGTCTCTGCTGGCTGCAAAAGAAACCTACTGTGCTGCTGTAGAAGCTTTGGCAATTCCAAAAGCAAAACCCACAAAAAAGAATGCCTATTCTACCGGAAACGTTTCTATAGAATGGGGTACTTTGGGGCTGGCACATTACGTTATGACAAGCTACATCACCAATGCCGAATATCTTGAAGAAAACAAACCTTATTTCCGTATTTTATTAACACAGACCAAAGAAGAAAATTCCGAAATATATTCTCCAAAAATTTTCATCTACATCAGTCCATCTCAATGGGAAAAAATCGTTGAGGCCTGCAACCAGGAACGTCTTATACAGATGACCGACGAAATCCTTGCAGAAGCTGAAGCGTTTTAATGGCATTAAAAAAAAATAATTAAATTCCAGGTGGAACAATTTTAGAAACATCTGGAATATCTATAATGTTATGATACGGAGCTTTTGGTAAGAATCCGAGATAATACAGAGGGAAAGTTTCAAAGCCCTGACCACCACCTATATTTGCATCAGCTATTTTTATGGCACGGTGTGTTCCGTATTTTTTTTGATTTGAAATTACAAATTTCATGCTTGTTGCTCTGTTGTTAGTTGATTTACATTCTACAATTACAACGCCGCCATTTTCTTCAAAAAGAAAATCCAATTCTGGTGAACCACTTGGTGCATGAAAGTAGTAAAGTTTTTTGTCATCTTTTGCAAAGGCTGCGGCAACCATGTTTTCGGCAATGGCACCTTTATAAGCACTCATATCGCCATCAAGAATTTTAGAAGCAGTATCTTGTCCAAGCATGGAAACAAGCAGGCCTGTATCAATACAAAAAACCTTAAATTCCTTAGAGATTTTTTGTCCCTCAAGAGGGTAAGATATTTGATTTGTATTAAAGGCACGAACAATAAGTCCGACATCTTCAAGGTATTGTAGTCCATCAGCTTTTTCGGGGGAATGTCCTTTTACGTCCACAAAACTGTATTGAAATTTTTTATACTCTTTTGAAAGCTGAGCCGGTAGAGAGTTCAAACAAGCTTCGGCTCTGAGTTTTAATACTTCATTTATTCTGTCATTTCCATCGGAATCTTTATAACGTCCAAAATCATCTTTTATAGAATTAAGAATTCTTGTTTGTATTTGGCGTACAGCATTTATATCATGAGTTTCAAAAAAAGTGTTTACTGCTTCGGGCATACCGCCAACAATCAGGTATTGATGATATAAAGAACGCATGCTGTTGTGGACAGTTTCTTCAATCATTGTTTTATTTTTAATTGAATTGCTTACATACTGTAAAACATCATCATTCATTCCAGTGTTAATAAGAAATTCTCTAAAGGTTAAAGGATACATGGTTATCTGCTCTTCGTAACCTACGGAAATTCCCCTGTTGTAAGGAACCCTAAAGCCTTTAACTCCAAGAAAACTTCCTGTACAAATAACATCAAATCTTCCATCTAAATCCCAATACTTAAGAGAGCTTCGGGCATTTGCGCAATCTTGAATTTCATCAAGAATAAGAATGGTTTTTCCCGGTATAAAACGAGCTTGTATTTGAGTTGCGGTGATGGAAATAATCATTTTATCAACATTAAAATCGCCGTCAAAAGCTTTATGAACAGTAGTGTTTGCCCTAAGATCAAGATAGATGACATTTTCATAAAACTGCTGAGCAAACTGTTTTACAATAAAAGTTTTTCCAATTTGTCTTAAACCACGTACAACAAGCGGATGATGAGGTCTGTTTTTCCATTCAATAAGGTATTGTAAAATATCTCTTTTGAGCATAATCGCATTCCTTTGGATTAAATTATAAGCCCTACTTTGTCATTTTTCAAGGGATTTTAACCATTATTTTTGTCATTTTTCAAAGTATTTTAACCCTGTTTTTGTCATTTTTCAAAGGTTTGTTAATATTTTATTCCTTCGCGCTTGAAAAAGCTGTAGAGTGTTGCGGAGCTTATGCCGTAATACTCTATAAGAAAGGCTTTTGTGCAGCCGTCGTCCATAAATTTAAGGATTTCTTCTTTTTTGTCACTAAGCTTATATTTTGTATTTTTGCGGCCTTTGGGTCGCCCAAGTATTACACCCTGGGCACGCCGCCTTTTAAGAGCCTCGGTGGTGCGTTCAACTATAAGATTTCTTTCAATTTCGGCAGAAATGCTGAATGCAAAGGCCAGTACCTTGCTCTGAAGGTCCTGACCAAGCCTGTAGCCCTCTTTTACCGTGTAAACGGCCACATTCATTTCCATAAGCCGGTTCAAAATGGACATAATCATAAACATTGAACGTCCAAGTCGTGAAAGTTCTGAGCAGATTATAACATCTCCACTTTGAACATGATTCAAAAGCTTGCCAAGATTGCGTTTGCAAGGATCAATTGTCCCGCTGATAGTTTCTTCAATCCAGTAGTCAATTTTTAATTTTCTTCGTCGTGCATATTTGATAATTTCAAATCTCTGATTTTCAACCGTCTGTTTGTCTGTACTCACTCTTATATACCCGTAAGTCATAGCAGTAATCTCCATTTTAGTTTTTTAGTATATTATCGGATACGCTTAAAAACTGGTGTTAATTTAGAGGAGGATTTAATTCTTTTTTTATACGATTAAAATGCGTCTGCTTCTGCAAGGATTTCGTCTGTCATTTGTATAAGCCGTTCCTGGTTGCAGGCTTCGATTATTTTTTCCCATTGGGAAGGGCTGATGTAAATTGTTATTTTAGGAGAATATATTTCGGATATTTCTTCTTCAGTTTGATTTATTAATAAACGGAAATACGGTTTATTTGCTTCCAGATACTGGGCGTTTGTCATGTAGTTTGTCATCACATAATGAGCAAGCCCCATAGCACCCCATTCAATAGAGACATTTCCTGTTGAATAAGCATTCTTTTTTGTGGGCTTAGCATTAGGGATTGAAGACTTTTCGCATGCAGAACAGTAAACTTCTTTTGCAGCTAACAGGGACTTTCTTTCTTCGTATGAAAAGCTCAATCGAATTGCATTTACACCGATGCGGGCAGTAACCATTATGCAATTAGTACGTGGATCAAAAGATAAATAATAATCTTGAATTTTTATCTGGCTTATAGCAGTAGTAGAAGTATAAAGATGAAGTGTTCCTATTTCAAAGGCATTTACATTTGCAATAAATGAATCACTTCTTTCTTTTGGGGATGGCAGTTTTTTTGAAGCACAGGATGTAGTTAGAATTATAATAATAAATAATGGTAATAGGAATTTGGTTTTCATAATTAAGCCTTTTAAGTTTGGATTGCTTCGCTTTGCTCGCAATGACGTAGGTTGTTCGCAATGACATAGCTCGATTGCAATGACCAACCTACTTTCTATAAAAAAGGACTGTCTTTTGTAAGACAGTCCTTTTTGTTTGTGGTTAGGTTTAACCTAAGCTAACAAAACTTAGATAGAGATTTCACATCCGAGTGTGATTGTTCCCTTAAGATCTGCAGAGTTAATAGCGGCTGCATGTTCACCCTTATAGTTGAGGTAGAGCTTTGTGTTGTCAATAAGAGCACTGTTGCTTACACCAAATCCATAAAGAGCTCCGAACTTGCTTCCGTCGATGATGAACTTGATACCAGCATTAGCATCAACATTCCAGTCGCCGAATGCCTTAGAGAAAGCTACAGCAGCGTCGAATGCATCATCGTTCTTACCAAAGTTAGCAAGGTCAGCTACTGCCAACTGAGCACCAACTTTCAAACCAAAGTCACCAAGGAACTTGCTGTCAAATGCACTGAAGAGGAATCCAATTGCAGGGCTGTCTTTAAGAGGAATAGAAGCGTATACAGATACACCATCTGCACACTTATCTGGAACATTTGTTACACCTTTAGAGAATGAAGCGAATTTTGCTTCAATATCCTGTCCACCCCATCCAAAGAGGAGTCCTGCATGGAGATATTTATCCTTGTTTTCTGTGAATGCAAATCCAACAGCTGGCAAGATATACATATCACCAAGACCAACTTTGTAAGCTGCATCCGCAGTGAATGCAACTTTGTTTGCTTTTGTTCCGTATCCTACGCTTGCTTTCAAAGTAAGGTCAGAAACAGCCTTCAAAGCTGTATCAAATACAAAAGCAAATTCCTTTTCGCTTGATTTTTTCTGTCCATTGTCTGCAAACTGAAGTCCGAATTCTACAACATCTTTAAGACCAAAGTTCAATGTGAAACCTGCTGGAGATACATCGGTAACTGTGTCAAATGTAATTTTAGCAGCGTTTGCGTCTGGTACTGAACCAGCAGAACTTGTTGCAAGTTTGATACCATCTTTTCCAAGAGCAAGAGTTGGTCTTCTGATATTCATATCAAGGAAGAAGTCATCTTCAAGAATATGGATAACAGCTTTTTCTACTGTAGCTTTATTGATGGCTACAGCACCGTCTCCTGCGGCTGTTGCATCTGTTGTCTTGATTTCGATTTCGCCCCAAACACCGTCACCTGTAGAAGCTTTTGTTCCACCTGTAATGAACTTTAATTTGAAATTAGCTGATTCAGCATTCTTCATTCCAGTTGTAACTTCACCTTCACCGTTTGCACCATCAAGGTTAACAATATACTCCAAAGAAGCCTTACCATCGAATGTTATGTCAGTAATGCTTGCTACTGGAGCATCAGCAAATACAGCACCTGCCAAAGCAAGAGCTGCTATAATTCCTACGATTTTTTTCATTTAAAAAAATCCTCCGTATTTTTTGAACGGAAGATTTTGCGAAAATAGGGGTGAAAGTGTTAAAAATTTATAAAATTTTTGTTTTTTTAATGAAAAATTAAATAAACGGTACAAGATAAAACGGAATACAAAAAATGTCAGTATCTTTGCGAAATTCTTTTGTATAAACCAGAAAACGGGTACCTGTATATCTTGAAAATTTCTCTGTAAAAATATCAAGGGATTTATGTTTATGATAATCTGCTGCTTTTGCTTCTATTGGGCAAATTTTATTTTTGCGGGATATGATAAAGTCAATTTCATAATTATGATTAGAAGTTTCGCTTGGAAAAGTATAATAATACAATTTGTCTCCTTTGGCGGCCAGCATCTGGGCAACAACATTTTCATATACATAACCTAGATTTGACGGGAGCTTATCTGAAAGGAGTTTTTCATAAATTATGTTTTCTGTAAATTCTTTGTCTTTAAAGCACAAGGTAACAAAAAGGCCTGTATCACATACAAAAAGTTTAAACTTTGCTATATCGATATTCTGTGAAAGTCCAGCTTCCGGTTTGTTTGCATGATAGGCTACATTTACAGTTTTAGATGCTGCAAGTTTTGAAAGTTTTTCAAGCATAGTTGAAGCCCGTGCATTATCTATGACACTAGAAATCTGATATCGGGAAGAATTTTTGTTAAGTTCTGCCGGAATATGGTCAAATACAAGAGAGACTTTCCCTGTAGAATCAAACTTCATAAAATCATTTTCATACAATTTAAGTATATCTCTTTTTACAGCATCTACTTTGCTAAAGTTGTTCGTTGTAAGAAAAGCTTCTACTGCCTGAGGCATTCCGCCAACAATCATATATAGTCGGAATTTCCTCATGAGATCATGATTTACATTATCACCCAATGATTTTTTTTCTTTCCAGATAGAACGCCCCATTTCATAAGCTTCTGACTGCCCTGTAGCCCAACAGAATTCTTCGTAATCCATAGGAAACATTTGAATTGTTCTTTCTTCACTTGGAATTAAAATATCTTTTACATTTTCTTTTATCGAAATAAGAGAACCTGTTTCCATATAATCATAACGATGATCTTTAACCAGAAGCTTTATTGCCTGACGTGCAGGGGGGAAAAGTTGCACTTCATCAAATATAATGAGGGAGTTGCGTTCTACAAGTTCTTTGTTAGTATAATACTGCAACAATCTGAAAAAAGAATTCAGATCAGAAAGATCATTAAACAAGTCTTTAATTTTTTGAGATGCAAATGCAAAATCTATGAGAATGTATGATTTATATTCTTTTTTGGCAAACTCTTCTACGGCAGTCGATTTTCCAATTCGCCTTGCACCTTCTACAAGGAGCGCAGTGCTTCCGTTGGATTCTTGCTTCCACTGCTTAAAGCTGTCCCATATTTTTCTTCTGAATGTTTTCATAAATTCTATTATACAAAATCCCCGTGTAAAATCAAGTTAAAACATACAAAATCCCCATTGGTTTTGTGTTAAAAATATACAAAATCCCCGTTGATTTTGGGGAAAATTTGTGCAAAATCCCCATTGCGACAGGTCATAGCTTTAATATCTTATTCCTTCATTTCTGAAAAATCGGTACAAAGTGGCGGAGCTTACGCCATAGTATTCAATCAGGAAGGTTTTGGTACAGCCGTCCTCCAGGAATTTGAGGATTTCTTCTTTTTTTCCGGAAAGCTTGTAGCTTTTGTTTTTGTGGCCTTTGGGGCGGCCAAGTTGTTTGCCTTGGGCTTTGCAGCGTTTGAGGGCTTCTTTGGTGCGTTCGGCAATAAGGTTTCGTTCAATTTCGGCGGAAAGACTAAAGGCAAATGCGAGTACCTTGCTCTGTAAATCCTGTCCAAGTTTGTAGCCTTCCTTTACGGTGCATACCAGAACCTCTCTTTTCATGAGCCAGTTAAGGATGGACATTATCATAAACATGGAACGCCCAAGCCTTGAAAGCTCCGAGCAGATTATTGTGTCGCCTTTTTTTACATTCTTGAGCAGCTTGCCAAGGTTACGCCGCTCGGGATCAATTGTTCCGCTTATGGTTTCTTCAATCCACTGGTCAATTTTTATATTGTTGTTTTTTGCATACCTGATTATTTCAAACCTTTGATTTTCAACAGTCTGTTTATCTGTGCTCACTCGTATATATCCGTAGATCATTTTCAACTCCGTTGCCATCATATCTATCGTCTTTATCGGATTCATTGTTCAGACTGACTCAATAAATAAAAATTATTCCATATAATTATTTATTCGATGCAAATTAATAGTTTTACATCCGAAAATCTAAGTTTTTGATAAATTAGAAGTCTTCTGCCTCTTTTAGAATTTCATCACTCATCTGGATAAGCCGTTCTTGATTACAGGCCTCTACGATTTTTTCCCATTGAGATGGGCTTATGTAAATGCTTATGCGCGGAGAAGAAAATTCTCCTCCATTTGATTCTTTGGTCTGTTCAAAAAAAAGTCGGCTGTACGGTTTATTATCTAAAATATATTGAGTGTTTACATAATATGGAACAATTGAAGAGCGGCTTGGACTTGAAGTTCCCCAATTAAATTCTACTGTACCAGAAGCAAAGGCATTTTTTTTATTTGGCTTTTTGTTTTCAATCAAACCGTTGGAATAAAGCTCAATGTATTTTTCTTTGGCATCCTTAAGCATCATTCGTTCTTTATAAGAAAAGCCAATTTCTATAACATCAATACCTATTCTTGCACTTACATACAGATAATTTGTGCGGGGATAGAATGTTGCCTTAAAATTATAGATTTTTGGAGAAGAAAGACCAAAGGCAGCATACAAAGGAAGTTCCTTTACGACAAAGCCCGGGACATCTGCAACAAAGGTTTCGTCGCGTTCACGAACTGGTTTTTCTTTTGAAGCGCAGGATGTAATTAGAATTATAATAATGAGTAAGGGGAATAGGAATTTTGTTTTCATATTTAAGTCCTTTTGAATTTGGATTGCTTCGCTACGCTCGCAATGACGTAATTCGTTTGCAATGACGTGTATTTTTTGTAATGACGTAACCCGTTTGCAATGACATGGCAATTCAAGCATTAAAAAAAGGACTGCCTTAGTTTTAAGACAGCCCTTTTGGTTTTAAGGTGTTATCCTATTGTTTCAAAGATTAGAAGTGAATCTTTGCTCCAATAATGATCTTTCCCTTCAAATCAGCACCACCAACTTCTGCTGCATGTTCTCCAGCATATGTGAGGTAGAGCTTTGTGTTTTCGATAATGCTGTTGTCTGTAGAAATTCCGAATCCATAGAGAGCACCGAACTTAGAAGTATCGAGTGTGAACTTACATCCAGCATTTGCATCGATTGTCCAGATATCGAATGTCTTAGAGAATGCGATAGCAGCATCGAATGCATCACCAGCAGTCTTACCGAAGTTAGCAAGGTCAGCAACTACTAACTGAGCACCGATCTTAATACCAAAGTCTCCGAGGAACTTGCTGTCGAATGCACCTGCTCTGAATGCGAGAGCTGTGTTGTCTGCAAGAGTTTTTTCGAGGTAAACAGAAACACCGTCTGCACAGTTGTTTTCAACATTTTTTGCACCTGTAGAGAATGAAGCGAAGTTAGCTTCAATACCTGTTCCGCCCCATCCGAAGAGGAGTCCACCAGCGATTTTCTTTGCATCAGCTTCATCCATTGCAAAGCCTACAGCTGGCAACAAGTAGAGGTCATCTGTAAGACCAAGCTTGTAGTCAAGTTTAGCAGAAGCAACGAACTTCTTAGCCTTTGTTCCGTAACCAGCAGCTACGTTGAAGTTAAGATTTTCAACAGCCTTAAGGCTAGCATCGAATACAAAACCATACTGCTTTGCATCAGATGGCTTTACACCATTGTCAGCATACTGCAAGTTGAAGTCTACAACATCTTTAAGACCGAAGTTCAATGTGAATCCAGCTGGTGTATCAATTGATACAGAAGCACTTGGGAAAGCACCGTTTGACTTTGTAGCCAAAAGGATATCTCCACCACCAAGTCCAAGACCTGGAGCAAAGATGCTCATGTTAGCATAGAAATCATCATCTGTGAAATGAATCTTTGCTGTTGAAACTCTTACAGTTGGTACAACAAATGCATTTGCAACACCATCACCAGTAACTTTTACAGGATCATCACCGATATCAATCTTCAATTCACCCCAAAGTCCGTCACCTGAAGTAGTTTTGTCACCTGTTGCAACAAACTGGATTGTGAATTCAGTATCTGGTGTGGCATTAGCAATACCGAAAGCCTTATTGTCAAGGTCAACCTGGTATTCAATAGATGCAGATCCGTTGAATGCAGCTACAGATGGAGTTACATCAGGATCAGCGAATACAGCTGAAGCCAAAGCAAGAGCTGCTATAATTCCTAAGATTTTTTTCATTTAAAAAATCCTCCCTTTTTTCGAAAAACTTTTTTTGAGGGGAGGAGGGGGGTGCGGAGTAAATATAACAAAATATTATAATTTTTTTATTCGGCGTCGGCGTACTTTTTTTGTAACCCTTTTGTTACGTTGTGGTTATATATATAGATTCGATGTGATAATTACATATTTACGAGCAACCAAAAAGACTGCCGATTTCCTCCTTTTCCGGCAGTCTTTTTTTTATGTCCGGGCCAAAAAGGTTGCGGGAATTTAAAAATTCTTCTATAATATTAATTGGGTGGAAAAAAATGGCTGATTCAAAATCTAAGACAACTGTTACTAAGACTTCATCTTTTGCGGCTAGGGCAGAGGCTCTGGCTAAGGCTGCTGAGGCTAAATCTGCAGCGGCAAAGGCTTCTGCTTCTAAGGCTACGGCAAAACCTGCCGGAAAGACTGCGGCTGCAAAAACTACAACTGCAAAGGCTGGTGCAGCAAAGACAGCAGCTAAACCTGCAGCAAAGACTCCTGCAAAACCGGCAGCAAAAGCTCCTGCTAAACCTGCGGCTGTTGCGGCAAAGGCTCCGGCAAAGGCAGCTCCAAAGCCGGCACCAAAAAAGGGTGTTTATGATGAAGATTCTATTCAGCATCTGGAAGGCCTTGAGCATATCCGTCTGCGACCTGGTATGTACATTGGTTCGCTTGGAGACGGTTCTAACGAAAACGACGGTATTTATATTCTGCTCAAGGAAGGTATTGATAACTCAATCGATGAATTTTCACAGGGCTACGGAAAAAGAGTTAATATCAGCATTAAAGACGGCCGTGTAATTATCCGTGACTATGGACGCGGTATTCCTCTTGGAAAGCTTGAAGACTGTGTTTCTAACGTAAACACCGGTGCTAAATATAACGACTCTGTTTTTAAGCAGGCCATTGGTATGAACGGTGTTGGTATTAAGGCTACCAACGCACTTTCAGTTTATTTTAAGGCTGCTTCGGTACGCGACGGCAAAATGGCTGTTGTAGAGTACAAGCGCGGTGAAAAGATTTCTTCAAAAATAGGCAAGGCAAAGGAAGGGGCTCACAACGGAACCTATCTTGAATTTGAGCCTGATCCGGAGATTTTCGGTAAGTATGCCTATAACATGGAATATGTAGAAAAGCGCCTCTGGAACTATGCTTACCTGAACCCCGGTCTTACCCTCAACTGCAACGGTACGGACTATATGAGCAAAAACGGTATTCAGGATCTTCTTGTAAATGAAATGGGTACCTCCAGCAAGCCGCTTTATAATATGTTCAGCTATCAGGGAGAAAACCTTCAGTTTGTTTTGACTCATACAAACAGCCTCGATAAATATGTTTATTCTTTTGTAAACGGCCAGAGTACAGAGGATGGTGGTACACACGTTACTTCCTTCCTGGATGGTTTTACAAAGGGTGTAAACAGCTTTTTCAAAAAGGAATATGACGAAAAGGATGTTTGCGGCGGTTTAATCTGTGCGCTCAAGGTTGGTCTTGATAATCCTATGTTTACAAGCCAGACAAAGAACAAGCTTGGTAACGTAGAAATCAGGGCTCCAATCATTAAGGAAGTTCAGCTTGCTATTGATGACTGGCTGCGTCATAATCCTGATGTTGCTGGAAGTCTTGAAGATAAAATCATTAAAAACCAGAAGGCACGCAACGAAATTAACAGCGTAACCGAAAAACAGATTCGCGAAGCCGAAAAATCGGTAATGCTCAAAATTAAAAAGCTTAAGGATTGCCGCTACCACCTGCAGGACGGAGAAAAGGGCGCCAACAGTATGATTTTCATTACTGAGGGTGATTCGGCTACCGGTTCCATGGTAGGAAGCCGCGACGTTTCTTATCAGGCAATTTTTTCGCTCAAGGGTAAGCCTGAAAATATGTACGGACGCAAAAAGTCTGCGCTGTTTGAAAACGAGGAGCTTAAAAACCTTACCTTTAGTCTTGGTGTTCAAAAGGATATTGAGGGCCTGCGCTACAATAAAATTATTATTGCAACCGATGCCGATAACGACGGTTACCATATCCGTAATCTTGTAATGACATATCTTCTGCTTTATTTTGAAGAGCTTGTGCTTACGGGGCATGTTTACATTCTGGAAACTCCGCTCTTCCGTGTACGCAATAAGAGCAAGACTGTTTACTGCTACACCGAAGAAAGCCGCGACAAGGAGCTTGAAAAGATGGGCTCTTCGGCAGAGGTAACACGCTTTAAGGGACTTGGAGAAATTAACCCGAGTGAATTCGGTCAGTTTATATTCCCGCGCAAGGAAGGCGAAAGTGAAGATAAGGGCATGCACCTTACACCGGTTACCATCCAGGCGCTCAAGAATGTACCGGAGGTGCTTAAGTTCTACATGGGCAAAAACACCCCGGAACGCAGAGACTTTATTGTGCATCATCTTTCTAAGGAAATTGATGCCTAATATAGCAAACGCGTTAAAAATGACAGTCCATCGGGACTGTCATTTAGCGTTTACGAGAAAATGGCTCGCGAGATTTATCGAGCGGCCTAGAAAAGTGTGGATTGCCGCGCTGCGCTCGCAATGACGGTCCTTGTCACGTCGCTGCGCTCGCAATGACGGTCATTGCGAGGAGCGTAGCGACGTGGCAATCCACGTATTACAATTCCTACTTCTCTATAATCTCATTTTCTGTTATAATTATTCTTTCTTACTAAAAGTTGGAGACTTATATGGATTTAAAAGGAAGAAATTTTTTAACTCTCAAGGATTTTACTCCCGACGAAATTCTGGGGCTGCTGGACCTTGCTGCCGACCTTAAGGCAAAGAAAAAGCGTGGTATTCCGGTGGACATTCATCGCGGAAAAAATATTGCCCTTATTTTTGAAAAGACTAGTACCCGTACCCGCTGTGCCTTTGAAGTTGCGGCTCACGATCTTGGAATATGCACAACTTATCTTGCAGAGGGCAGCCAGATTGGTAAAAAAGAAAGCATTGCCGATACAGCCCGCGTTCTTGGACGCATGTTTGAAGGAATTGAATACCGCGGCTACGAGCAGACAATAGTAGAAGACCTTGCCAAATATTCAGGCGTTGTTGTATGGAACGGTCTTACAAACGAATATCATCCGACTCAGATGCTTGCAGACATGCTTACAATCCGCGAGCATTTTGGAAAGCTCAAAGGTCTTAAGCTTGTTTATTTTGGAGACGCACGCTACAACATCGGTAATTCTCTTTGCATTGTATGCTCTAAGCTTGGCCTGGATCTTGTGCTTTGTGCACCATCAAAGTATTTTCCAAAAAAAGAGCTTGTGGACGAATGCCAGAAGTGGTGCGATGCAAGCGGTGGTTCAATCACCTTGGAAGAAGACATAGACAAGGCTGCCAGCGGAGCAGATATCATTTATACAGACGTTTGGGTTAGCATGGGTGAGCCGGATTCAATCTGGGCAGAACGCATTGCAGACCTTAAAGCTTATCAGGTAAACAAGGACGTTATGGCCAAGGCAAAGCCAACTGCAATCTTTATGCACGACCTGCCATCCTTCCACGACTGCAAGACAAAAATTGGCGAAGAGATTCATCAAAAGTATGGCCTTACAGCAATGGAGGTTACCGACGACGTTTTTGAAAGTGCCCAGTCCGTTGTATTTGACGAAGCCGAAAACAGAATGCATACAATCAAGGCAGTTATCGCTGCAACATTGGGGAATAATTTTTAAGTGGATTGCCACGTCGCTACGCTCCTCGCAATGACGCGTCATTGCGAGCAATAAAGCAACGTCATTGCGAGCCGCAGGCGAAGCAATCCATTATCTGGAGGAATACATATGAACGCAATTATCACTGTAGTAGGATCAGATAAAGTAGGAATCATTGCAAAGGTTTCGGCATTTTTGTCGGAGCATTCTATAAACATTGCAGATATTACTCAGACAATTTTGAGCGGCAATTTTGTAATGATGATGATGGTAGACATGGCCAAGGCAGATATAGACATTGACTCTCTGCGTAAATCACTTTCAAACATTGCCGAAGAAATGGGTGTAGAAATTAATATTATGGCAGAAAAGGTGTTTAGCGCTATGCATAGAGTGTAAGGGCCCTTCGAGAGCCTCAGGGACCCCAACGTCATTGCGAGGAGCGCAGCGACGCGGCAATACACATAATAGATTGCCACGCTTCGCTCGCAATGACGGGGGTTCAAGAATATTTTGCTAAATTTTTATTTAGTGATATAATATATTAAATGGAATTCGGTTTTTCAGATTACTTCATCATTGGTGAATTCATTTCTTGCTGGGGTTCATTCCTCATCTGCATAAATACCATGCTGTCGTATGCCTTGTATGACAAGCGCCAACGTATGTTTTTATATGCAGCGGGTTCCACATTACTTGCATCCCTTTTCAATATTTTTTCTGTAAAATGCATTGCAAACTTTAGTCCTCAAACAATAGGAATTTGTGTTTTCTCAACAACACTTTATTTTCTTGTACTGTTAATCTGTCCTTTTGTTATGTCTGCGTATGTTTGCGATATGGCTTTTCAGCATCCAAAACGCAAAACAATTTTTTATTCAATCGGCGGAATTGTTCAGGTTATCTACATGATAGTGGTGCTTGTAAACATAAAGACCGGCTGGATTTTCTACTACGATGAGGTTGCAGGCTATACACGCGGACCCTTCAAATACATTACCTACATTTTATCTGCGGCCTACGGCTTTTCAATTGTCATAATGGTTTTAATACAGCGCAAGTATATTTCACGGCGAATATTTTGGGTATTCATGCTTTATCCGTTTATTTCGCTTAGCTTTGTTGCAGTTCAGTTTATTTATCCGCGCATCCTTTTGACAGGCGTTGCATCCTTTACCTCTGTTTTGTTTGCCTACCTTACAATTCAGTCTTACACAATGGAAGTAAATCTTGCCACCGGACTTATGAACGAAAGCCGACTCAGAAAACGAATTGTGTCTCAGCGTACCGGTGGAGTTCTTTTTGTAATGACAATTGATAACATTACAATGATTCAGTCCAGCCTTGATGTTTCTGAGTTTAACCAGATGTTCCTTCATCTTGGCAAAATCTTTATGAACTACTATCCGCGCAATGGCTTTATTCTTTCTATCAACCGAATTGCCGCCATTGGTAAAACAATTGATGAAGTAAAGCACAAGGCCGAGCTCATTGCTGCCGACATAGAAAAGCTTAGCTCTGATATAAACTCTGTAATTCCAATTCCGATTGAATCTTATTCTGCCGCCATAGATTTTTCAAAGGACGAAAATGAATTTGATTCTATGATGGATTTGATTAACAACATGCTTGTGCGTGCAAAAATAGCTCAGCTCAAAAAGCTGCAGGTGTGTGATGAATCCATCTTTATGGACAGGGAACGCAAGCGCTATATTTATAAGATTCTGCGCCGCGAGCTTACACTGGAATCAAATCAGTTTCAGGTATGGTTCCAGCCAATCTATTCTATTGAAAATAAAAAGTTTGAATACATGGAAGCACTTTCTCGTCTGCGTGATACCGAGCTTGGAAATATTCCGCCGCAGGAATTTGTTCAGGTTGCCGAAAACCGCGGTCTTATAGAAATGCTTGGCTTTGTTGCCTTTGAAAAGGTGTGCAAGTTCCTTTCCGAAAACCGCGACACAGTAAATGCAGTTTCCATAAACTTTTCTGCCTACCAGATGATGAACCCAAAGATTGTAGACAACGTGCTTAATACTATAAATAGATTTGGTCTGTCGCCTTCAAACATCATCATGGAAATTACCGAAAGTATTTTTATAGACAACTACGACCTTGTTATGAAAAACATGCTGGCGCTTACACAGGCCGGTGTTAAGTTCTACCTTGATGACTTTGGAACCGGTTATTCAAATCTTACAAACGTAATTTCTCTGCCGTTCTCTACAATCAAAATGGACCGTTCTCTTGTTCTTGCAATGGAAGAGGGTAATAAGGGAGTAAGTCTTTTCTTTGATCTTGTAAGTACGTTTAAGGGTGTTGGCTTTAATATTCTGGTAGAAGGTGTAGAAACAAATCTTCAGAATAAGCTGGTAGAGCGTGCCGGTGTAGATTACATTCAGGGATTTTTATACAGCCGTCCGCTGCCGCCAGATGAATGTGTTGAACTTTTAAAGCGCAAACATTAGAAAGAAATAATTTCTTCGTACACTTCTATTGCAAACTGATCTGTCATTCCCGAAATATACTCAATTACACATTTGGTGTAAGACTCGTTATCGTAAATGTCAAAAATCTGCGGAGTGTTGTAGCGCAGAGTTGCTTTTTTATCTATAAAGCTGTGTTTTTCTATAAGGAACGGTCTGTAGTTTGCATGCTTTATGAGCCAGTCTTCAAAGGTAGCACTTAGCTTAGGGCAGTAGCGCAAAGCCTGAATAACGCGGCCGTTTTCTACATAAGGCTTTACACGCTGGAGGGTTTCAAAAATAGTTTTGATGATGTCCGACGAATACGTTGCAAAGGCCTTGAGTCTCCAGTGGTTATAGATGCTTGCAAAATTAAATTTCTTGAGCTCCAGAATAAACTTAAAATATTCATCCGAAAAGCAAAGTCCTTTTTCGGGGCTGCTCTGCTCGCAAAGGTCTACAATCAGGTCGTTTATAAGGGTAGTAGTGTTTACAGCCTTGCCGCTTCTAAGAGCCTTAGAGCCCTTACCTTCAAAGCCAAGCGTAGAGCCTACAATTTCGCGCAGCTGGCGGTAAGAGGCCATATCAATTATGTGGTAGGCACGTGCATCTTCAATGTCGCGTCCAAGGTAAGCAATCTTATCTGCAATCTTTACAACGCAGCCTTCCCAGGTAAACGGCTGTGTAAGTCCCGGGCGCTTCATTGAATAAAGGTCTATTGCTTCGTTGCGTGGCTTTATTCCCTGCTGGTCAATTTCTCCGCAGTGGCAGATAAGTCCGTCGCGTACTGCATAGGTAAGATTAAGCGGCTGTTGTATCCCGTTTGGATCCTGCAGCGTTTCTATATAGTCTGCAAAAAAGAGACTGTTTCTCTCGTGCCAGAATTTTTTTGGAGCGTTGTGTCCTTCTTTCTGCTCGAGCAGTCCGTTGAGGCAGTCTTCGCCATGGTGACCGAACGGTGCATGCCCAATGTCGTGTCCCATTGCAATGGCGCCTGCCAGCTGTTCGTTGAGCCCAAGATATTTTGAAATTGTAGTTGCAACCGAAGCCACATGCATAACATGTTCCATGCGCGTACAGATATGGTCGTTGTGCGGCGCATAAAAAACCTGAGTCTTATGCTTAAGGCGGCGAAATGCCTCACTGTGAAGGATTCGAGTATAGTCGCGCTCAAACTCCGTGCGTATTTCATTGTTGCGCCCATAAATCGGAATCTCGCGTTTTATGGCCTGCTCCCACTTTGGATTGTTTTCGTCACATCTTTGGTCTTTGAATGAATTCTGCATAAGTATAGGATAAACTGTTTTGAGTTAAAAATAAAGAGCTGAAGTACATAAAAAAAAGTGACTTTCTACAATAATTGCTTTATAATTATAGTATTATATTCTCAGGAGAAACTACAGTGAAAAACCGTTTGACATTCTTGAAAAATACTATACTTTTGTTAGGGGGGGGCTACTCGCATTAGCCCTTTTTTCGTGCGATAACTTTTTGCGCGGTTCAGATGTAAGCAAGCAGCTTAATGAAGCAATAGAAATTGCAAATGCTAAAACAATAACCTATAACATTGTTGCAGACAAAGGTTCGGGAGATTTAAACCTTACACAAATCACTGGAAAGAAAAAAGATTCCTTTGAGCTCATTTTTACACCACAGGAAAACTGGCAGTTTGTTTGCTGGGAAGTAATCAATAAAGATTCTGGGGAAGTTGTCCCAGACGTAATGAAGTTCACTCCTGCCGATAAACCGGAAACAAAATGTACAATCACAAATCCCAAAGAAAATGTTTTAATTCATGCAAAGTGTATTCAGATTCCGACAATTGTGAGCGTGGAACCCGAAGGTACAGGATATGCAAATACACCAATCAAAGTAAAATTTAATATGCCTGTAGAAGCAGAGGATGTTTCTTTAGAACAGACTTTGTTCAAATCAAGTAATGTTTCAATCAAATGTAACGGAAAAACATTAACATATTCAGATTATTATGAAACCCCTGTATTTAATGAAGCCAAAACAGAACTGACTTTTATTCCAAAATCAGATTTAGAAAACGGTCTTTTGCTTAAAAAATATATGACAGACAATAATATTGGAGTTGCATCGGTTGAGGTTGCATTCAGTTCAGATATTGTCGTAGCAACCGGTGATTCCTTTTTGCCAATTAAAAATCCTGCTTTTACTGTGAATTTCCTTTCAACAATAGAAACAACTCCTCCAGAAAAAAAAGCACTTGTTGTTTCAAGAGATTCAGCTTTGTCTATTGCCAATGCAGAATCCTTTGCCGCCGACAAAATCTTTCATGATAAGAATGTAGCAACTAAGGCAAAAGATATCACAGATGATCAATATGAACAGCTTGTTCTGCAGAACGCCTGCAACGGCACGGTGTACATTTATGGAAGATATGTTGATGAAGGCTCTGGAGTTAAGAGT
>JAFZYR010000032.1 GCA_017616165.1 Treponema sp. | reverse complement strand
GGAGTTGAACGATAAAATGTTGTTGATTTTATCTGATATGCATTCCAATCTTTCAGTTCATAAGGCTCATTCAAAAGATTCTTTCCAACAATGCTTTCAACTTTAACTTCGTTCTCTTTGATAAAGTCTGTGCTTAACGGATACTCTTTACCTTGCGCTGAATACAGAATTGTATCTACATATTCTGTATCATGCCATTCAAGATTACTGGCATCAAAATAATTGAAATCCCAGCTCATATTACACATCATTGATACTGCGCAGGAACGACTATCTTTTGTTACTTCCGCCATAAAATCTCTTATTGAGTTAATTCGTTCCATGATATTGGATATTGGTGAGTGTCCTACTTCTGAAACATAAACCGGTATCTTCTTCTTAAAATAATATTTGTCCATGTTTTCGAATGCTTTTTTTGTTTCGGTTTTTATTCCATCGGTGTACAATTCTTTATGCCAAGGTGGAGTACCCATAGGATAAATATGAACAACAGGAATAAGCTTGTTTTTTACTTTGTCCTTAGGCATCTTAAACATACTGTTTGTAATATTTTTCCAGCCGCTTGCAAGTCCTGCAACCATAACAAATCTGTTCAGATTGTTTCCGCCTGTTGAACGGATTGTGTCTAAAATAACCTGATTGTATTCATTCATAACAGCAAAATCTTTTTTACATACTACGCAGTCTGTTTTTTCATAAAAACAATGCTCATGATAGCTGTCTAGCGGTTCATTTAAGGTTTCAAAAATCATATGTTCATCATAAGAATTGTTGAATGCCTCTGCATACTGTCTCCAGACAGCTTTTAGAAATTTTTCAGATTCTTTCTTATATTTTTCATTTACAATATAGCCTGCATAATGAATGTCATTTTCTACTCTTTTTTTGTAGAATTCGTTATTCATATTCTCGTTACCTGGTCCACAAAGGATGACATACATGCCTTCTTCAATGCACCAGTCAACAGATTCTTTGATTGCTTTTATATAACGGGGATCGATGGTGTAATTTTCATCCAGAATATGTGAGCCGGGATTTGTCTGAAGGCGAATTGCATTAAAACCTTTTGCTTTTATAGCCTGAATTATTTTTTTTGTAAGCTTTATTTCGTGCCAAAAGTCATAATCCATCCCAAAATCTAATTCCCCTGTATTTGGAAGGAAAATCTGATATTGTAAACCGACTCCAAGATTCTTTACAAAATCCCATGCATTAATAGCCGCATTTATCTTTCCAGAACTTTGTGTATCTATTACAGGAGGTTCAGAACTTGCATGTATATCTGTTAGATCTGGATTGTCTACATTTTCAAGTACAATAGATTCAATTGCAAATTTTTCATATGGACAGTTCCATGGTGCAGCAAGCATAATTCCATTGAGTTTTTTCTGACCACTCCTAAGAGGAATAACCATTTCATTGATATATGAAGGGCAATAAATAGCACTGTCAAAGTATCCAATTGAATCATCTCCATAATCTGGAACAAAAATAAATCCCTTATCACCAAGAGCTTTGTATTTGATTCTAAAAATGTTATAGTTTGAAATATCCAGTTCATTAAGCCATATGTATATATTGGAATCCTGTTTTTTGAAGGCAACGATCTTAGTTGCCTTGTCAAAAGTAACTGTCCTATTATCGTTTGCAGCAGGTATTCTGCTCAAATCCACAACATACGGCTTAACGTTCTGCGCAAAAACCGCAGTTCCAATAAGAGTACAAATAATAAACAGGGTGATTTTTTTCATAAATTCTATATTTTCACTTTGCCCAAAAATAAATCAATCATATTAATATGATGAACTCCTTCCTGTTGATCCGGGTACTTATCGAGCGAGATGATATAACGCGGATAGCCATCCTTTATACTTCTAAAAGGACGATATTCACGTTCTTTTATTTTTTCGGTAGCCTTATCATCTTCGCCATGCAAGGTATATGTAACCTGTATGTAAGCATAAGATTGATTTTTATCCCTGACTATAAAATCACACTCAAAATTACCAATTATACCTACGCTGACTTCATATTCATGACTTTTCAAATACAGATAAACAAGATTTTCAAGTGTTGGGCCAAAACTCATACGATTATCAGTATTTGTTGAAAAATATATTGCCATATCTGCTAGATAATATTTTTGATCACGTTTGATTGATTTTTTGCTTTTTAAATCAAAACGATTACATTCATAAATGATTTTTGCTTTTTGTAAATCTTCGATATAGCCCCGGACAGTACTTGGCTTTGTTGAAAAACCTTCAGCTTTTAAGCAGTTGATTAGATTTGAAATTGAAAACGGAGCTGAATAATTGTTTATCAAAAAACTTTGCACTCGTTCATAAACTGCAATATTTGAAATTCGTTTTCTTGTCTTAACGTCCTTTTCAAATATCTCACTTATGATTCCACGCGTATATGTCTGACGGGCATTCATATCAGGGAATTCCAGAGTTTTAGGAAAACCGCCGTTTATTATATATTCATTGAATTCTTTTTCCATGTCGGGATCAATCGGATTTTTAAAGAATCTTTTCATTTCAAGAAATTCGTAAAAGTCCAGTGGGAAAGTTTCAAATGAAAGATAACGTCCTGTAAGTTTAGTTGTGATTTCATCACTTAAAAGATAAGAATTTGAACCTGTTAAAAAAACAGAATAACCTTCTTCAGAGTATGCCTGCACTACACTTTCAAATTTTTTTACATTCTGAACTTCATCAATAAAAAGATAATGAAAGCCTTCAGTGGTAATTAAAGATTCAATTTTTTCTTCAAGTTGTTCTGCAGTTTTTATATTTTTAAAACCACGCTTGTCCAATGGAAGGTATATGATTTTTTCTTCTTCCACACCATTCTGGTACAGTTCGTTTATTACAGCTTTTAATATAAATGATTTTCCACAGCGTCTGATACCTGTTATGACTTTCACAATGTCCGAGTCATAAAAGGGCTTGAGTCTTTCAAGATATTTTTCACGTGGATAAACCTTACTGAACATAAGTGCTATAACTCCTTATATTGGAATTATATCACATAAATGCCGTTTTAGGGTACTATTTTTTAATATTTTTTAATTTTAGTACCTTGAATCCCTGTTTTAAGAGATCATTTCTGTTTTTCATCTACGAGATAACGTGCTCGAGACGATTCGGTTTCGAAGACGTCTATACAGTACAAGACAGGTTCAGGTTTGCCTGCTGCATACGAAAGGTCTATTCCCTCTTTTTTAAGCAGCTCCACTACTCCGTTGTAAATGTACATGGCAATGCGCTCGGCACTTGGGTTCTGGTCAAACACAGACAAATCATTTAAGTTAGTGTGGTCTAACTGTTTGCAGACCTGACGGAGCGCGTCCTTAAGCTTTGTAAAATCAAGCAGCATGCCCCCTTCGTTGAGCTTTGGACCCCGGACATGAGCATATACCTTATAGTTGTGGCCGTGCAGATTTTCGCACTTGCCGTTGTAATCGCGTAAAAAATGTGCCGCAGCAAAATCGGCTGTTACCCGTACTTCAAACATAGCTTGATTATATCACTTTTATTTTTTTGCGCAAATGGTTATAATAAAATCATGACAAAACAGCTTTCGCAGATTCTGCCGGCGTTCGAAAACGCAGTGGTGGCGGCAGATGGTACTAAAATCGAAGATTTATCGGAAATAAATAATATTCCTGTTACAAACCTGGTGTTTGACTCACGAGAGGCCTGCAAAAATTCACTTTATTTTGCTTTGCCGGGAACACATACAGACGGTAACAACTATATTGCACAGGCAATTTTAGCCGGAGCAAATGCCGTTGTTTTTCAGGGTACGCTAAGCCCTTCTCAGCAGACAGATATAGCCGAAGCAATTATCAAGCGGACAATGAATAACGCATTAAGCGATGAAAGTCCAAAGTTTGCACCAGCCCTTATTAAGGTTCCGGATGCACGCTTTGCAATGGCACCACTTTCTGCACGCTTTTATGATAACCCAAGCGAACGCCTTATTGTTATTGGTGTAACCGGCACCGAAGGCAAATCAAGCACCGTAAGCTTTATATGGCAGCTGCTCAGAGCCGCAGGAGAAAAGGCCGGCTTTATAAGCACAGTAGAATATTCCTTTGGAGGTGACGCACTTCCTAACCCGCAGCATCAGACAACTCCTGAAGCACCAATCATTCAGCATCACTTAAACGAAATGCTAGAAAACGGCTGTAAGTATGCTGTTGTAGAAGCTTCTTCTCACGGACTTTCAACAAAGCTCAACCGCTGCGGAAATATTCTTTTTGACTGCGGCGTGTTTATGAACGTTACGCTTGAGCATCTTGAGTTCCATAAAAACTTTGAAACCTACAGACACGACAAGGCAAACCTTTTCCGTGCACTTGATAAGCACAGTCACATAAAGACAATTGCCGGAGTAAAGCAGAAAATCAATTCTATTGGAATTGTAAACCTTGAAGACCCTTCGGCACAGTATTTTATTGAAGCAACAAAGCAGCCGGTTTATGGCTTTACAACAGAAGGAAAGGCCGGCAAGGCAGCTGCAGAAAGCGGTTCACAGGCAACACCACTTCCGCCTATTCCGGAAAACCTGCGCTATATGACTGCCCGCAATATTGCAAGTGCAACCTACGGCTTGAGCTTTGATGTAGATGCAGATGGAACTAGCTCTGTTTATCCGGAGCACTATGATCCAGTTGTGCCTCGTCCTAACTGTCATTTTAGTGTAAGAGCAAGTCTTCCCGGAGCCTTTAATGCCTACAACCTCATGGCAGCAATTACAGCAGTAAGCAGCGTTACAGACAAAAGCTTTGAAGAGCTTGCAGCCCTTGTTTCTGAGCTTACACCAATCAAGGGGCGCATGACTGTAATTGATGAAGACCAGCCATTTGAACTGATTGTTGATTACGCCCATACACCTTCGAGCTTTGAAACAATTTTCCCGCCAATCCGTAAGCGCTGTACAGGCCGCATGTTTGCTCTTTTTGGAAGCGGTGGAGAACGTGACCTTACGAAGCGTCCGCTTCAGGGACAGATTGCAGCAAAGTTCTGTGATGTAATTGTGCTTGCAGATGAGGACCCTCGCGGTGAAGATCCGGTAGAGCTGCTCAAAATGATTGCAGCCGGTGCCGAAAAAGAAGGAAAGGTCATGGGTGAAAACCTTTTTATAATTCACGACAGACCACAGGCTATTCGAGAGACCTTCAAAATGGCACAAAAAGGCGACATCGTCCTGTTGCTTGGAAAGTCACACGAAAACAGCATAATATACAAAGATTACACAATGCCTTATGATGAAATCAGCGAAGCAAAAAAAGCATTAAACGAGATGGGATATACACAGGGGGAATAAAATGAATATTGCAGTAATATACGGAGGCCGTTCCGGCGAACACGAAGTAAGCTTAGTTTCTGCAGCAGCAATTGCAAGCCACATCAAAAAAGAAAATAAGGTTTTGTTGATTGGTATTACAAAGGAAGGAAAATGGTACCTTCAGGACGATTCTGAATACGAGCGAATCTGCAAGGATACCAAAGCCGTACTTACAATCAAGGAAGACGAAAGCAAGGCTGTAAGCATTGTTCCTGCCGGAAAAAAGAATGCCTTTGTTGCAGGCGGCAAGCCTTTGGACGTTGATGTAGTTTTCCCTGCCCTTCACGGAACCTACGGCGAGGACGGTACAATTCAGGGCTTGTTTGAAATGGCAGACATTCCTTATATCGGCTGTACCACACTTGCTTCGGCACTTACAATGGATAAGGAAAAAACAAAGCTTATCTGGCAGAGTGTAAGCCTCCCGGTTGTTCCATATGTCTGCATCAAGCGTTCTGTTGTTCTGGACAGCGTTGTTTACGATGCAGTTATTGAAGAAACCGAAAAAGAGCTTGGATATCCTATGTTTGTAAAGCCTTGCTGTGCAGGAAGTTCTAACGGTGCTTCAAAAGCCAAGGACCGCAAGGAATTGAACTTTGCAATTATGGAAGCCTTTAACTGGGACGATAAGATTCTCGTAGAAAAATCTCTTGATAATGCACGCGAAATTGAATGCAGTGTTACAGGAAACTCAGTTACTTACCCTGCAGACAGCGACGTAGAAGAGGTTGTTGCCTATATTCCTGGTGAAATTGTTCCTAATCATGATTTTTACGATTTTGATGCCAAGTACAATGATCCGGACGGTGCAAATCTTCTGGTTCCTGCAGAGCTTAGCGAAAACGATCTTGAAAAAATCCGTAAGACAGCCTGTGCCGCCTACAAGGTGCTGGATGCAACAGGGCTTGCCAGAGTAGACTTTTTTATTGACCGTGATACAAAGCAGGTTTATCTGAACGAAATCAATACCCTGCCGGGCTTTACACCAATAAGCATGTTCCCAAAGATGTGTGATGCTGCGGGACTTAAGTTTGAAGATCTGGTTGACCTGCTCATAAAGGAAGCAGTTGCAAGATACGAAGCCAAGAGTAAGCTTAGTACAAGCAGATAGCACGTTCTTGCGAGCGTAGCGCGTCAACCCAAAAAAAAAGGCCCGAAAGGAAGCTTTCGGGCTTATTAGTTTAACTTTTTATACTAGTACTAGCAGTTCAGGATGCGGAGGATCTTTCCCTGAAGGATCATAAGGATCAAGTCGAGAATCCAGATGATGTTCCATCCAAAGAGAAGACGGATGATACCAGCAATAATCTTGCCTTCCTTAAATCTTGTGAGCCATCCACAAAGCCATGCGGTTACAGGGATGATTGCAAGAATAATACTGATCAATCTTCCCAATCCAAAGTAATCCTTTCCTTTTGCCATAACAGCACTCCTATTGAATTAATTTATATATATATTATAAACCATATTTTTATAAAATAAAGAAATATTTTTTTATTCTGGAAAAAAAACTGGTGTCCGGTCGGGCACACATTATCCGTTCCATAAATTGACTACAAGTTCATTCTGTGTTAAAATAGTTTAATTATTTTAAAACAACAATAAAAAGGGTAACAATATGAAAAAAGGTGTTCTTTACACATTCGGTGCGTCAATCATTCTTATTATATGTTTTATCGCATTCGTACTTCCATCTTCTTTATCTAGAGCAGCAGAGCAGCAGGAAGCTCTCGTGTTCGGTAAATATAATGGCAGAAAAATCAGCTATGAATATGGTTCTGATTTTACAAACTTTCTTTCACAGTATGCAGAAGCATTTAGAAATAATGGCCAGGAAATAAATCAGTCTAACCAGTTTTCACTTTACAGCTACGCATTCAACGCTACTGTACAAAAATATGCACAGGAATATGCTCTTAAGACTGCAGGTTATGAAGTTCCACAGGAATCTATCAACCGTACAATCAAGAATTATTTTTCTGATGAAAACGGAAAATTCTCTAAAAAAGCATATCTTCAGGCAGATGCTTCTTATATCCAGCAGCTTACAGACAGCATAAGAGACAGCTTATATACAGGCCGCTACTTTGATGACTATTACGGAACCTCAAGCACCTTTGGTGGTTATAAGCTTTTTGGTCTTAAATCTTCAGAAGCAGAAAGCGCTTTCCTTGACAACTTTGGTCAGGAGCTTCGTGCATTTAAGATGGCTACCTTCTCTACAAGAGAATATCCTGTAGAAGAACAGGAAAAATATGGAAAAGCTAATTCACAGAAATTTGTAAAATATGATCTTTCTGTAATCACAGTAGAAACAAAGGATATTGCAGATAAGGTTACTTCAAGAATCTCTAAGGGACAGATTACCTTTGAAGATGCAATTGCAGAATATTCAGACAAGAACTACAGCGATTCAGAAGGAAAGCTTTCTAACAACTCACAGTATCAGATTGAAAACCTTCTTGAAGACAAGGATGAGCTTTCAAAAATTACAGGTCTTGCTGTTGATGAAATCAGCCCTGCAGTTCAGACAACTATCGGCTATTCAATTTTCAAATGTGACGGCGCTTCTACTCAGCCGGATTTTACTGCTGACGAAACCTTGAGCGATGTACTCAACTACATTACTACTTATGAGGCAACAATCGTAGAAGACTATTATTCTGATATTGCAAAGAGTTTTACAAAAGAAGCCAAGCAGAGCGATATGGAAACTGCAGCCCTCAATTATGAGAATGCCGTAATTACTGATCTTGAAGCATTCCCTCTGAACTACGGTTCTGTAAGTCTGTTCGGCATAATGGATACAACACCAACAGGTCTTTCTTCTGCAGATACAAACGAAGACTTCCTTAAAAAAGCATTCAGCCTTAAGCTCAACGAATACTCTGAGCCTATTGTACTTAATGGAGATATTGCCGTTCTTCAGTACACAGCAGCTGGTGTTAAGGAAACCTCTGAAGAAGAAGAAAACTCAAGCTATTCTATCCTTATTTCACAGATAGATGAAACTTCTTCTCAGTCAGTTTTGTTCCAGGATCCAAAGCTTGAGAATGACTTTATTGCTGTTTACATCGATAACTTCTTTAGTTCATCCTTCTAATTTTGAATAATAATATTTCAAATTCTACAAAGCCCTGTCTCGTTCAAACGGCACAGGGCTTTACTGTTTCTTACAGGGATAAATATCTTTATTCCAAATACGCTCCCTCAAAGGCAATAAATCAATATATACAAGAGCTTGTGCTGCAGCCGCAGACTATCATTCTTTGTGTGTCTCCTGTTTTAAGCTACGGGCTCAAGGAGCTTGCCCAGAAGCTGCCGCAGGATTGTATAATGCTTGCCTGTGAGTATGAGGAAGAGCTTTATGCTTTAATGCTTGAACAAAAGGAAGCTGTACAGGACGACAGGTTTTCTTTTCTTACAAAGGAGGAGCTTTTAAACCTTGGTCCGCTTTTGACAAAACAGAACGTGACTTTGCAAAGCGGCTTTACACTCCCCCAGTGCGGAACCTTCCGCCGTATAATTAAAATTGACTTTTCTGCGGGCGCACAATTTAACTCACAGCTTTATGACAAGGTTATGGAAAATGCAGTAAATGCACTTATGACCTATTGGGCAAACAGAGTTACGCTTGTAAAATTTGGCCGCCGCTACAGTACAAACTTTTTTAAAAATCTTGCCTGCTGCGATAAAACAATTCCCATTCAGAATTTCTTTGAAAGTGTTGATAAACCCATTATTGTTTTTGGAGCCGGGGAATCTCTGGTCCAGGGAATTGAAGAAGCACGCAAGGGGCATTATGTAATCTGCGTAGACACTGCCTTGCAGCCGCTTGTTGCACAGGGAATTGTTCCCGATGCAGTTTTTATAGAAGAAGCACAGAATGTCATTTCCAAATGCTTTATTGGAATGAGCAGGGTTGAAACCCATGTTTTTGCAGGCCTTTCTTCGCTGCACGCAATTACGCGTTATTTTAAACCTGAACAGCTTAGCTTTTTTACAACAGAGTTTACCCAGGCACGCTTTATAGACAGGTTTGAACAGGCAGGAATACTTCCTCCAAAAAATGAACCGTTTGGTTCGGTTGGAATTACAGCCTATTATTATGCCCTGCTTTTCCGTAAGGACAAGTCTGTTCCTATTAAAACCTACGGCCTTGATTTTGCATATTCTGCAGGCCGCACACACACAAAGGGAGCCATGGCAGATAAGGCACGCTTCCTTTATTCCAGCAGAATCAAAAATGATGCTAACTACGCTGCCGCCTTTAACGAGCCGGCCTTCAAGAAAAATGAAAAGATGTTTACCACGCCGATAATGGTGAGGTATGAGCAGATTCTTGAGGCTCTTCGAGAACCACAAAGAACACATGATACTTTCGGGGTCCCTGAGGCTCTTCAAGAACCACAAAGAACACATGATACTTTCGGGGTCCCTGAGGCTCTCGAAGGGCCCCAGAAGATTGCACAAATTCTACAAGAAGAAGCCGCCTCACTTAAAGAACTAAAATCCCTGCTAACCGGCGAAACAAAGCTCCCTGCTGATCAGCTGGAGCAAAAGATAACAAAGCTTATTCAGGAAAGAGAATATCTGTACCTGCACTTTCCGGACGGGAACAGGTTTGCATATACACAGTCATTCCTTAACCGTGTGCGCGTAGAAGTAGATTATTTTTTGAAGATATTGAATCAATAACGTGGATTGCCACGTCACTACGTTCCTCGCAATGACATGGGGAAAGGGGCTCGCAATGACAGAGTGCGCCTAGTTATCCTCTTTTTCCTTCAATACTGCCAGGAATGCGCTCTGTGGTAACTCTACATCACCAATCATCTTCATGCGCTTTTTACCTTCCTTCTGCTTTTCCAAAAGCTTACGTTTACGGGTAATATCACCACCATCACACTTGGCAAGAACATCCTTGCGTACAGGGTTTACAGTTTCGCGGGCAATAATCTGGCTGCCGATTGCGCCCTGAATTGCAACCTTAAACTGCTGGCGGGCAATTTCACCCTTAAGGCGTTCACAAACCTTGCGGGCACGATCAACTGCATTTGCCTTAAAGGTAAGCAGCGAAAGTGCATCGACCATCTTTCCGTTCAAAAGAATATCAACCTTTACAAGATCAGTTGGTCTGTAACCTATAACTTCATAATCAAAAGAAGCATAACCGCGGCTGTAGCTCTTAAGGCGGTCATAAAAATCAAACAAAACCTCGCTCAAAGGCATTTCGTAGGAAAGCTCAACGCGCTTTGTATCAAGATACTGCATGTTTGTCTGTACTCCACGCTTTTCGGTACACAGGGCCATTATAGAACCAAGGTATTCTGCAGGAGTAATAATCGACGCTTTAATATAAGGCTCTTCTGCATCTGCAATGCGTCCCTGAGGATATTCAGAAGGATTATCAATATACATATCTTCGCCGTTCTGCAGGTGAAGCAGATAACGAACACTAGGAGCTGTAAAGATAACAGCCTGATCAAAGTCGCGCTCCAGACGCTCCTGAACAATTTCAAGATGAAGAAGTCCCAGAAATCCACAGCGGAAGCCGTTACCAAGAGCAAGGGAATTATCCTTTTCGTAAACAAGACTTGCATCATTGAGCTTGAGCTTTTCCATGCTGTCCTTGAGCTCTTCATAGTCGTTAGAATCCATAGGATAAATTGAAGAATAAACGACAGGCTTAACTTCCTTAAAACCTGGGAGCGGTGCATCTACTCCATTAGTAACAGAAGTAATTGTGTCCCCGACCTTTACATCACTTACAGTTTTAAGTCCGGAAATAATATAGCCTACATCGCCAGCCTCAAGCACGCCGGTTTCTTCATAATTAATCTTAAAAATACCGCACTGCTCTACCTTGTATTCACGGCCGCTGCTCATCATTTTGATAAGGTCGCCTGTCTTAAGACGTCCTTCCATAACACGCACATGAACAACTACACCTCGGTAAATATCATAGTGGCAGTCAAAAATAAGGGCAGCAAGCTTTCCGTTAGGGTCGCCTGTAGGAGCCGGAAACTTTGTAACGATTGCTTCCATAAGCTCGTCAATACCCTCGCCTGTTTTTGCAGAAACACACAAGGCCTCGCTCGAATCAAGTCCAAGCTCGTTATCGATCTGGGTCTTGCACGAAGGAATATCTGCCGAAGCAAGGTCAATCTTATTAATTACAGGCACCATGGTAAGGTCATGCTCAAGCGCCATGTACATGTTCGAAACTGTCTGACTTTCTACACCTTGTGTTGCATCAATCAAAAGCAGCGCACCCTCGCACGAAGCAATTGCACGAGAAACCTCATAGCTAAAGTCTACGTGTCCCGGTGTGTCTACAAAGTTCAGTTCATAGTCATTGCCGTCCTTTGCATGATACGGAATTGTAACAGCCTGGCTTTTAATTGTAATACCGCGCTCTCGTTCAATATCCATGTTGTCAAGAATCTGATTCATCATCTTGCGGTCGTCGATGATTTTTGCCTTCTGGATGAGTCGGTCAGAGAGTGTAGATTTTCCGTGGTCTATATGAGCAACAATACAAAAATTGCGCTTAAATTTCATTTCGGTCATGATAATTCCTTAAAAGTAATTTGGACTGTCGTAAGAAGAAACCAGCTGCATTGCTATATCAATAAAGCCTTTTTTTCTGCGCTGAACGACAACTAATGCCGCAAATGCTTCACCTTCGTCATAAAAGCCTATATCGCGAAGCTCCAGCATATCGTTTTCCGAAAAGCCGTTCTGATCTGCAATGCTTCCTTCCAGAACATATTCTATTTTATACAATTTTTTGTTTGTTGTCGATGAACGCACCATTTTTATTCCAAAAATCGGAATAAAAGCATCATCAACAAAATCGCTTACATAAATCTGTTTGAGCGGAGCTTCAGGTCTTTTTTCAAGATATATTACGCAGGAAAGCTCCTGACCGTCCCTTTCGTAATTACAGCTTAATACTGTGCCCGGTTTATACTTCATACACATAAACTGAAGCTCTTCCAGAGTTTTAACAGGCTGTCCGTCAAGGCCAGTTATTACATCACCAATCTTAAGTCCTGCATAGCTTGCCGGAGAACCCGGAATTACATATTGAATTTCCAGTCCAAGGTTTTCATTGCGCATTTTTTTTGTGTGACCATAGGCCCCAAACCAGCCGTGAACCAGCTCTCCACCGCTGTATAAAAGAGGAAGCTCCTGCTTAAGATATTCAACCGGAATTGCAAAATTAAGTCCCTGATACTGAAGCATTCCTGCAAAAATAACAGCCTGAACCTTTCTGTCATTATCAATGAGCGGGCCGCCAGAGTTACCGGAATTTACAGCTGCATCAATCTGGAAAACATTTCCCATGGTAATAAGGCTGCGTGAGGTAGAAGAAATAATTCCGCTTGTGAGTGTTCCTTCAAGTCCTACAGGAGTTCCAATTACCGAGATTTTATCTCCAACCTCAAGGTCGCTGCTGGCACCAAGGGCAAGCACATAATCCGGCTCCATTTCTACTTTTAAAAGCGCAAGGTCCATTACAGAATCGTAGCCCACAACCTTGGCAGGGAGCTTTTTTTCCATATCGGAAGGAAGCTTAATATAAAGCTTACAGGTAGTTTTGCGTTTTGGATTTACCACCTCTGCAATTACATGATGATTTGTAATGATATATCCGCGGCTGTCTATAAAAAATCCTGAGCCAATTACAATATCTGCATAGCCTGCCCCATTTTCCACCTTGTAGCCCTGGTCTACCCAGACGGTAACTGTGGCATCAATGCACTGCGCAATAGTTGCAGGAAGCTTTTTAGATTCTACAGAAAAACCCGGAACATCGGCGTAGAAGGCTTTTAAACATTCGTCGTATAAAGACGTAAGCTCATTTCCCTTTGCCGGAACCGAGGCCAGAGATTTTAAAAGCTTAAGGGTAAGCGCATAATCTTTTTCTTCAACTGCCTTGTCTGCGTTTTGCCGCACTTCGTCCATGCATTCATCCAAAAGCTCTTTTTCACCCAAAAGGCAGGCTCTGAAAAGTGCCTTAGTGCAGTCAGTTTTTAAAAGCTCATGAATTGTATTTATTTCGTTTTCGACAACATCCCTATCGGTATAATCAAGAGGTTTTTCAACGTTTTTGGGTTGATCAAAGGTTTTGCAGCCTGTAAAAAAACAGAACGCAAGAGCTGCTGCAAAAATTAAGGAGGCTTTATGTTTCATTTATTCAGCATCCTTGGTTTCCTCAGCTTCGTCTGCAGGAGTTGAATATAATTCTTTACAGAAGTATGCACTTCCAATTTTGATTACGCTAAAGCGTCGTCCTTCCGGTTCAATCTGAACAATGCGTACTGCTCCCGGTGTAAGGTCGGCATTAAAGGACATAAAGATAGTCTGTTCGGTCTGAACATCTGCAGCCTGTGCAATCCAGAAGCAATCCGTGCGGCTGCCCTTTACTACCCCAACCTCTTTTCCTTCAAACCTTAATCCGGTTGGAATACCGTTTTCGTTCATAAGAGAAATGTATTCCTGTCCATTCTGATTATAGATTATTGTTTCTTCGCGAAGGATTTTATCGTCGGTGTCCGGGTAGCGCACATACTGATAATCAAATACACCGTCTTCGTCTGTATCCCAGGTAGAGATTTTTCCATTGTTTCCAAGATATTCTTCAAGGAACTCTATGCGTGTGTCGCCGTTGCGGTCAATCTGAATTAACTTAAGGTAAAGCTTTTCGCTAAAGGTATTGCTGCCAAAAACGTTCTTTACAAGCTGAATATCCTGCTCGCCTGTGTATTTGTGCTCATTGTCCATATCGTAGGTTTCGGAGGTTTCGTACATGCCGTCATTATCTGAATCTACATAGCGCACAAAAGGATAGCCGTTTTCGATTGTTGCATAGGCATAGCGTGTGCCATAGTTCATGAATACAGCAAAAACAGGTCTGCCTTCAAAAACAGTATAATTTACTTTAGAAGAATCGCGCTCTGTAGTAGCAAGCTCAACCGAAGAAGCATTGCGTGCAAGCACATATTCATCAGGGCACTCAATTTCGCCGTCTACAAGAGGAATATAAAAATCAACAGCAAAGCGTGAAAAAAGAGTGTCCACAGTCATTTCAAAAGGATTGTAGGAATATTCATTTGTCAAAAAGTGATAGGTATTTCCGTTTGTATTATCTGTAACCCTTCCTACATAAGGGAAGAAATCGTAATACATATCTACAGTTGAATCTGCAAAGGAAACAGAAACCGGAGCACCAAAGTCGCAAACAGCATAAAGCTCAAGCTTTCCGTCATTGTTTTTATCGTACGAAATTGTACGTGCTCGTCCGCGTTCGTAGGTAACGACAAGCTCCTCCTGCAAATCAAGGTCGTTATCTATATAAACAGTTCCTTCCAGAGAGTTAAGACGGTCCGAAAAATTGGCGGTTAATTCCGGGTCCTGCAAAAGCATTCCAAATTCTTCCAGGAGCGAAAGGCTATAGGAATTATCAGAAGAATCAAAGAAAAGATTAAAGGCTTTTTCTTCGGAAATAATTCCGGCCTTAAGACCTGCAAAGGCAAACAACGGACTGTTCTGATTTTTTTCGCCAACTGCCTTTAAAAGGCGCTGCTGCTGTTCCTTTTCGCAGAACAAAAGCGCTATGATTTCTGAGTCCACGCTGGTGGTAGAATAATCTGGGATGGTTGCAATATAAGAATTTGCTATTGTACGAACAAGCTCCGGTATTTCGTAATCTGCCCCGGATCTTTGAGCATAGCTCATAAAGGCAAGCTCAAACATAAAGAACAGCTTTGGAAAACGCTCGTCCTTAGGATAAATCCTGCGCGAAGAATTAAGTCTTGTGCGGGCCTGAGTAACAGAGTCCATTGTTCCAAGTCTGTAATAATTTTTAATTCGTATAAATTCAGAGTCTGCAGAATACAAAAGCGGTTCGGCATCAAGAACTGCAAGAGACTCATCGTAAAGCCCTGTATCGCAGAGCATGTCTGCATATAAAATGCGGGCACTGTTTTTGGTATAGTTTATCCAGTTGTCCTTTTGGAAGGATTCCTTGATTGTCTGGATTACATCTGCCTTGCGGGCTCCAAGATTACTGAGCGAGGCAGCCTTTACATAAAACAAATCCGAAATGGAATCATCATAAGCAAGTCCCAGCTCTGCCTGATTAAGGGCATTCTGCCAGTCTGAATTGAGCATGAAATTTTCAGAAAGGCTAAGGCAGCGTTCTGCGGTTTTTCGGTTAGCAGAATTAACGCTTTTGCCGGCGGAAGTGCTCTGTGCAAAAACAAAAGCCGAAGCCAAAATCAAAATCAAACTTAAAAAACAAAACTTACTTATTCTCATTTTTATTATCCAGCTTAACAATCCAATCGCTGTAACCAAGACAGCTTCCCAAAATGCCAATAATATTTTGCTCCGGCTCATTTAAAGCCTGAACAACCGGAATACAATTACGCTGCCATACAGGTACATGCCAGTCAGAAAGAACATCGTTTACCTTTTTTGTTCCTCCGTCTGCAGTACGAACCACATCATCAAGACGACAGCTGCGCAGCATAACTGGAAAATCAAAGATGTCGGGAACAAAAAACTGACCGGAGGGCAACTCACATATTCCAGACTCCTTTATTATAACAGAAAAAACAATTTCATTCTGTAGGTCGGCGGACTTTTTAATTAAAAGTTCATTCTGACTAAAAACAAGGCTCACATCGGCAAAGCTTTTTACAGATTGACCGCAATTTGAATTATTTCTTCTATTATAATTATCGGCATAATCGCATACATCCCGCAAAAAAACATAGGGAATACGCTCGTTTATACCAAGAGCATTAAGCGCAAGAGTAAGCACCCTTAGCTTGATTGCACGGTCGAGTGAATAAAAATCTGGCCCCGGAAAAGCAAGCTGACTTACAGGAGTACTTATTCCCTCACCCATGAATCTGTTAAAAAAGTCCTGAGCCTGATTTTGCAGGCATTGTGAATCAAGACTTTCTTTTTCCAGGCCAAGAAGAACAGCATTGTCCCAGCCCGGAAAATCCTGGTTCAAAAGCGGAATGAGCTTACCGCGAATTCTGTTCCTAAGGTATGCGGTATCTGTATTTGTAAGATCGGTGCGCCATCCGATTTTTTTTGAATTAAGGTATTCTTCTATGCAGTCGCGGCTTGTCCACAAAAGCGGGCGTACGTAAGAACCGCGTACATAGGGAATACCCTCCTTTGCAGTACCGCTCGAACCCTGCAAAAAGCGCATAAGCACAGTTTCGGTCTGGTCATTTTTATTGTGAGCAAGACATAAATAGTCAAGGTTATTTTCTTTTATAAAGCTGTCAAAGGCGTTATAACGAAGCTCACGGGCAGCGGCTTCTATTCCACAGCCCTTTAAATCCGAAAGCTCCTGTACCTGACCGCGCTTAAGGTTATATACCGTACAGCTTACGTCAAAGCCCTTTTGTTTGAACGAGGCACACAAATCCTCTACATATTCGGCGTCACCGCAGGTTTCGCTGTCGGCTCTTATAAAATGATTAACTGTAATTACTTTGATGGGGATTGAATATTCGCTGCAGACAGAACAAAGACCTGTAAGCAGACAGACAGAATCTGCACCGCCTGAAACAGCTGCTCCAAGCGCCTTATGAGCTGCAGAAAGCTCTGTCAAATTTACACCGCACCTTTTTAGACCCGAGACAAGTTGATTTTCAAGAATCGGTTTATGCTGCACAAAGCCCCCTGGTGTAGTGTAACAAATAATACATCAAAAAAAAACACGGATGAGGATTATGCTCCACACCCGTGATTTTTTTTGCTTAAGAATAATTAAACAAAAATTAGCGTGCTGGTGAAACTGTTACCAAAGGAAGTTCCATGTCTGTAAGAATCTCAACGCCTTTTGCAACTTCAAGATCCTTTACGCGCAAAGCTTCACTGGCATTAATCTTAGAAATGTCGGCAACAATTGTTTCAGGAAGATCTGCAATAGCAGCCTTAATCTTAATTTCGTTGTTGCGTTCTTTCTTAAAGCCACCCTTAAGTACACCTGCAGGTGTTCCAGTAAAGTGAACCTTAATCTTCATAACAAGCTTTTCGTCAGCAGCTGGTACAAAGAAGTCTGCATGAAGAACCTTGTCTGTGCGGATATTGTATTCAGTATCCTTAATCAAGGCCAGATGTTCTTTTCCATCTACTACAAGATTGATTGAAGTTGTTGGAGTGATTGTTCTCCAGATTTTGTTGAATTCAACTTCGTTTACCTCAAGCATTGTAGCTTCACCCTTTTCGTTGTACATAACGGCCGGGATACTACCTACTTGGCGAAGTTTTTTAGCAGCTGTTTTACCAGATGCAGTACGCACTTTTGCGTTCAAAGTCTGCTTACTCATTTCGTAAAGCTCCTTATATCCTTTAAAATTGTTATACCCTGCAACGCAGAGTTTAATTCTCCACCCAGGATTCGAACCCGGACTCTAAGCACCAAAAGCTCGTGTGCTACCATTACACCAGCGGAGAAAATCCATGTATTTTCAATCAGTCGGTCTCGCCGCCAACCTCTACATGACCAGCTTCGTATTCAGCAACAATCTTGTTCTGCAATTCTGTTCTGAATTCCGGGCTTATAGGATGAGCTACATCCTTATATTCCCCATTTGCGGTTTTCCTGCTTGGCATGGCAATAAACAGACCACTTTTTCCTTCGATAATCTTTACATTATGAACTACAAAGCAGTTGTCAAAAGTTACAGTGACATAGGCACGTAACTTGCCCTCATCTTCGACCTTTCGAATCCTTAATTCTGTAATCTGCATACGAGAATTACCTCCATTCACTTTTTCTTTTTTCCTACAGCAACTGCACAAGAGCACAATTCCAGGTGTTAACAAGCAGCTTCTGACATTCTTCAGCCCGTTGCTTTTTGGTAAAAACCCCATAGAGTGTAGAACCAGAACCCGTCATATCACAGAATTCGGCTCCACCTTTCTTTAACGCACCCAACGCTCTTGTTAAATCACTGTATCTGCCACACAGCGAAGGAGTAAACGTATTGACAAAATTCCATTCTAAAGGACTCTTTCGGTAAATAGCCTCAAGATCTTCCAACCTAGGAATCGCAATGTTACTTTCTTTCTCAACAAGCACCGCATCAACCAGGGAATAGGCCTCCTTTGTAGAACTATTAATTCCTGGAAACACAAGCAGTAAAAACAGGTCGGAACGTGGGGTAATTTTTTTTACTATTTCACCGCGACCAGAAACAAGAGCACAGCCCTTACCTTCTTCATCACAGTTCATAAAAAAAAACACATCGCTACCAGTTTTAGCTGCAATGCCATCAAGTTGAAAGTTAGAAAGTCTGACTTTACAAAGTCTCTCCAAAACCCTCACCAATGCTGCTGCATCAGAAGAACCTCCTCCTAAACCGCCTCCAGCAGGAATCCCCTTTTTAAGCACAACTTTTACACCGGGCACCTTTACCTGTGGGCCTGCCACAGAGCAAAAAGCCTTATAAGCAGATGTAAGTGTGTTGTCATCGGGGAGCGCTAAAGAACTGCATTCAACGAAGCAACCAGATTCCTCTACTACGGAAACCTCTAATTCGTCGAACAAACTTATAGTCTGAAATATACTTTCTAAATTATGAAATCCGTCCGGACGCTTGGGAAGAACCCGCAGATTAAAGTTTACCTTGGCATAAGCCTTTTCAGTAAATTTCAACATCAGCAATCTTTATTATACTAATATTTTAAGTGTTGTCAAACCAATATATAACGTAGACTTTTAAATAACTTGTTATATTTTAATGCAGTTTTTTGAAAATTCATTTAAAAACCCATTGAAAATAATGTCTGTTTGCTATATTTTATATTCGAGGGGTATGTATGTTCTCAGAACCAGAATTAGACGAGTTGACCATGTATCTTGATGACGAATTTGACGATTTCGATGAAGATTTTGATGATGACTTTGGCGAGGATGAAGACGACGTCCTAGATGAATTTGACGGCGAAGAGGACTTGTACTACGACGATGTCTTTAAGGAAGAAGAAGATATAGACGAGCCTTACGACGACGTTGAACCCGAAGATGGCTACAATCTGCGCCACCGCAACGACGACGACGACGATATTTCATTTATAGATAAGTACGATCTATAATTTAGATTGCCACGTCGCTACGCTCCTCGCAATGACACGACATTACAATCCTCGCAATGACACGTCTTTACAATCCTCGCAATGACACGTCATTGCGAGCCGAAGGCGAAGCAATCCATTTTTTAATCCAAACTAATAACCTTTCCCTTAAACCACAATTTTTCCAGATTATAAAATTCTCTTGCCTGTTCGGTCATAAGATGAACTACAATCGGGCCAAGGTCTATGAGGTTCCAGTCATCACCATCAGAGCTCTTGCGCTTGGTCAGGTGAATCTCCAGGTCGTTTTCTTTGATATAATCCTTTACCTGCTTGTACAAGCCCTGCCAGTGAGTAGAGCTTGTTACGGTAGAAATTACAAAATAATCTGTCCACGAATTAAGTCCGCTAACATCAATAAGGGTAACATCCCTGCCCTTTCCGTCAATGAGAAGCTTAGCAATTTCTATAGCCTTTTGTTCTGTTGTCTTTGTATCTGCCATAATTAATATGAAGCACCAGGAATTACGTAGGCACCGTTAAAGTCTCTTCCAAGAATTACGGTAAAATCTACCATGCTGTCTCTGGCTGCTCCTTCCTCCATTTCTTCTGCCTGTTTTATATTTGTACAGCGAATAAGCTCGCCAACCTGTTTTGCAACCGATTCGTTGCCTATGTGATCTATGATAATTGTCTCGGCATAATCGTTTGAATCTGCGTTGACTGCACTAAGTACATCGTAGCTTGCATTCTGATACAAGGTTGCGGTACGACGAGCCAAGCCTTGAGTTTTTGTTCCGTTTTGAATTTCAAGCACGTAAATACGGTTAGAAATTGAACCGTCCGAAGACATGAGCATGTAAGTTGTCTGCTTTACTGCTTCCTTAATGAATTCACCGTTGTTCAGAGGGAACAAAAGCTGCTGAACCTCGCCACCACGAAGGTCTACGTTTCGCAGCGAGCCCGTAATTGTCTGCTTGATGATTGATTCTGTATCAATATCCGAAAGCTCTGCATAAAGTGTTTCTTCCTCATAGTCTGCAAGATTAGTTACGATACAGTCTGCATACATTCGGAAATTCTGGTCACGGTTAAAAATCTTAAAGCTCTGGTCATGAAGTCCGGTAAGAAAGGCTCCCATTACATTCTGATAGCGGTCCTGAATTGATTCTTCTGTTTCTTCTTCATCACGATAGCGAAGGTATACGGCAATCTTGTCTCCATCAAGGTTTACTGCACCAGAAGGAAGCAGCCAGCGCTCACCTTCCTCTGAAACACAGTCAATTGGAGATGGAATAAATACGCGCATTCCGCCAAACATATCGCAAAGCTTTATAAAATTATCAAGGGCAACTACAGAGGTATACGGAATTGTAATGCCAAGCATTTTCTGAACCTCTACGCGGTATGATTCTATACCAAGCTCATTGTAAACCTGATCCAGACGGTCTGTACGGCCCAGCGACTGAAAGATTGCACCGGTGTAGCCCGGAAGATTGATTGCCGCTGCCTTTTTTGTAGAAGTATCGTAGATAATTACATCCGAAAAAAGAACGTCGGTATTTTCATCCTGAACTACAAAAAGCAGTCGCACAAGAGAATCGTATTCAAGGGCTTCCTTTACCTTGTTTGTCTTGAGCGAATTTACAAAAAACAGACTGAGTACAAGAATTACCACTACGATGAGAACAATAAAAATAATACCCTTTTGTTCGTTACGGAGTTTTTTCATACCTGGGATTCCTGAGGCTCTCGAATGGCCCTTTCGCAATATTCTATCATTTTTAGGGTGTCCGGGTAAATCTCGTAGCCCTTATTTTTTATGAATTCGTAATTTTCTTTTATTACCGACAAAAACATCTGATCCAATGTTAGCTTCATAAGGTTTGCGCGGTATTCGTCCGTAGACTGTGGGCGTCCCGGCTCTGTCTTGTCTGCAAGAAAAAGCACCTTGCCAAGATCACATAGTCCAACCTTTCCCGAAACATGATTTGCAACTGCTTCAAGAATGTCGTTGTCTGTTATGCCGAATTTTTCCTTCATCATAACGGCAGCAGCACGGCCATGCAAAAGCGACAGCTTAGTTTTTTCAAAGTCTGTTATGGGGTTTCCGTCGCGAAGGGCTGTTTCTACCATTTTGTCGCGCGGCATATCCTTGCACATATCGTGGCCTATTCCAACAAGATACCCCTTGTTTTCATCAAGCCCGTAGCGGCGGCAAAGCTTTACGCACATTTCGGCAACACGTACACAGTGGTCGTAGCGCGCCGGTTTTACATGAGCTTCGGTGTAGTCCCTGATTTTTTCTGTCAAAGTATCGTAGTCAATCATGACGAGGTCCCTGAGGCACTCGAAGGGCCCCTATACAATCCATTTTTCTTAATATATTCATAGATAGCCCCCGGCACCAGATACCTAAAGCTTTTTCCTTCAACAATACGTCGTCTTATATCTGTAGACGAAACCGGCAGCATAGGATTTTCTATATAAATATGCGGATACTTAAAATTATCCCTGTCAAACTGAACAGAAAAATCGCCTGTATATTTACCGGACGGAACATTTTCACAGTTAGCTTTTTCCGGCGCCTTGTTATACAAAACCTTTTCCAAAGCCCCAACATCAGGATAGCGGTGAACGATTATCAAATCTGCCAGAGCCGAAACCTTTTCCGGATTACGCCACTTGTCAAACTCTGCCGCAACCTCATCACCCATTACAAAGGCAAGCTTACCTTCCAGCTGGTCCTTATATTTTTCTGTCAAAAATTCGAGAGTGTCAGAGGTATAAGAAACGCCGCCACGGTCAAACTCACAGGTTTCTGTTTCAAAGCGGCCGTTGCCCTGGCTTGCACAAAAAGCACGTACCATTTCAAGACGCTGCTGGCTCGTTACATTACCGCCGCAAACCTTGTGAGGAGTAATAAAGGTCGGTACAAAAAGCACCTTGTCGTAGCCAAGCTCTGTAATGATTGTATCGGCAAGCATTGCATGCCCAATATGAAGAGGATTAAAAGTACCACCAAAAACTGCAAGCTTCATATTTACCCCTCCCTACTGTTCACTTCCAGGATACTGAATGCTTTCGTCATCATCGTCTATATAAGCCGAATTCATAAAATGAGAATTAGAGCTGCCAAAGGAGTTTGAAGACTCTTCTGCCGGTGCTGGCTGTTCGCGTTTTTCCTGCTTGCTTACCAGCTCCATAATCTGATGCTGCGCATCCTTCATTCCGCGGCCTGTATGAACAGAAACAGGTATTACAACAGTGTCCGGCTCTGCAGCACGGATTTTTTCTGCAACCTCTACAGCATGGTCAAAGGCACCTTCTACGTCAATCTTGTTGCAAAGAACAATGCGCGGCTTTTCAAGCAGGCTGTCCGAATAATTTGCAAGCTCGTTACAAAGAGTGTCGTAGGCTGTAAGGTAATTTTCGTCCGAGCAGTCAATCATAAAAATAAGACAGGCTGTACGGGTAATATGCTTAAGGAAGGTATCTCCAAGACCAAGACCTTCGCTGGCCCCTTCGATAATTCCGGGAATATCTGCAATAATAATATCGCTTTCTTCGTCTACGCGAAGCACACCAAGATTCGGGATAATTGTAGTAAAAGGATATGGCGCAATCTTTGGGCGCGCGTTTGTAAAAAATGTGAGCAGGCTGGACTTTCCTGCATTTGGGAAGCCTACAAGACCTGCATCTGCCATAATAGAAAGCTCTAATTTTAAGAAACGTGTTTCCCCGCGCTGTCCAGGGTTTGCCTGACGCGGAGCCTGATTTGTAGAAGACTTAAAGTGAACGTTTCCCCAGCCGCCATTTCCGCCTTTCAAAAATGTAAACTGCTCATCGCCCTTAGCGCTTGAAAAGTCGTAAATGATTTCGTCTGTTTCGGCATCGCGGATTGTGGTTCCCGGAGGTACCGGGATTACACAGTCTTCTCCATCGGCACCATAGCGGTTCCAGCCCTGGCCGTCTCCTCCGTTACGTGCCTTAAAGCAGTGCTGATGACGCAGCTTTGCAAGAGTACGAAGGTTTCGTTTTACAGTAAAAATAATGTCGCCGCCCTTACCGCCGTCACCACCGTTAGGGCCACCATGAGGAACATACTTTTCGCGACGAAAGGCCACACAGCCGTTTCCGCCGTTACCCGAGCGCACTTCTATAGTTGCTTCATCTGCAAAACCTATCATACCTTTCCACCATCAAAAAAAATGCCCGGCACTTTTTCACCGGGCATTCTCATTCAGCGAGCGCTGAACTTATTTTGCAGCTTCTACAGAAACAACTTTGTGGTTATTTCTTTCGCCAAAAACTACTTTTCCGTCTGCTGTTGCAAACAGGCTGTCGTCTCCAGCTTTCATAACGTTGTTTCCAGGATAGAACTTAGTTCCACGCTGCTTTACGATAATTGAACCTGCAGTTACAGATTCACCGGCATATCTTTTTACACCAAGACTCTTTGGATTAGGATCGCGTCCGTTTTTAGCACCAGATCCACCACGTGTTCTTCCCATAGTAATCTCCTTTTAATTATGCAAGAGTAATAGACTCAACGCGTACCTTTGTGTACTGCTGTCTATGACCAATCAAGCGATGATAGTCTTTCTTTGACTTGTATTTGAAAACAAGAACCTTCTTATCACGGAAAGATTCTTCAACAACTACAGTTACCTTTGCACCCTTTACATAAGGAGTTCCTACACTGATTTTATCACCGTCGCTTACCAAAAGAACGGTATCAATGTCAATCTTAGTACCTTTTTCGGCATCAAGCTTATCTACTGTAAGGACAACGTCTTTTTCTGCTTTGTACTGCTTGCCCTTAAATTCAATAGTTGCGTACATAAAATACCTCTATTAAAATGATTCGTTTTCATTCGCCCGATGCAGCGGAATAAGGAAACAGTATCCGTCCTGCAAAAGACTCGCACTCAAACCGGCTCGCCAGCGTAAAACGGGGATTAAACACCACCTCGCCCAAAGTTTAAATACGTATCAAATATAATAATGAAAATGGAAGTTTTATGCAAGGGGTATCACCCGTCATTGCGAGGAGCAAACAAAAAACGCTGTCATTGCGAGGAGCGTCAGCGACGTGGCAATCCACTGCAAAAAAAAGCTGGCATCCGAAGATGCCAGCCTTTATAATTAACAAGTAAGATTTAGATTAGAACTCACGGATAGCACAAACATAACAATTTGTACTTTTAGTATTCTGGAATATTTTTTGATTTGAAGAATTAAATTGCAATCCAGCTGCACTTTTTGCACTATTGTAATATTGTGTTGAAGACCAATAAGAATTGCCCTCCTTTCCGAATTTTGAGAATTCATATTTTTCCGCAAGAGTATCTACATAATTCATATATTTAGAAATTCCATATAACTCTGCTATAGTTGGTAAATACCAGCCTTCTTCATAACTAGTACCGCTTAATTTTAAAGAACCATAATTTTTTGCCCAGTAAAAAGCTGGATACATATCTGAATTTGCAGTATCATCATCTACTCCACCTGATGATTGGTTTTGAAGATAAGTTGATATCTGCTCCAGATTATCACTACCATTTCTGTCACCGGTAAATGTATACTTACCAGCACTACCAGATTGAGGACACTTTATTGTTTCTATAATTGGGTTATAAGCATTTGCTGATGAAGAAGCCCATCTTGCTTTAGAAGTATTATGATATAAGCCGACACCAAGAGTACGAGCTTCCTGACTTTCAGTATTAGCACTATTAAGACCAGTTCCTACAAAGAATATAACTGCAACGGCATGATTTTTTTGTTCGTCAGTAAGTGAAATTGTAGAAGTAATAGGAGTAGCTGTACCATCATCAAAAAGAAGATCACCTGCCGCATATGGCTTAGCATAAATTCCATATTTTCCTTCTTCTGCTGCTACACGGTCCTTATCTGCAATGACTTCTGTTTTTACTTCGCTTGATTCAGGACCAGCAACACCGCCAGAACCACCACTTCCACTGCCACTTCCGCTGCCACTAGATCCAGATCCTGTACCGGAAGTATTTTTATTTCCTCCAGGAAGGAAAGAACAGCTTGTAAATGCTAATAATAAAGCAGAGATAATTGCTGTACAAATTAGTGTTTTTTTCATAATGATTATTTCTCCTTACGGGAAGCTGAGCATCGTTTTTTATCTCACAAATCCCATAAGGAAAGTGTATAATAAAAAAATAAAATAGTATAGGGCTATACAACGAAAATAAAAAATCTTGCACAATACTCGAAAAATGCAAAATTTTATAAAAATTTTCAAAAATCTTCAAAATTTACTTCCTCTTTTAACAAAATTTTTTGTTAACTATATATAGGAAATTCATTTCTCGCCGGGGCGGTATGCTCTGAGCATTTCAACCATTTTGTGAGGAAAACATGTCTAAAACAGTTTTCGATAACATTGATCCAGTTGTACTGGCAAGGGTCAGAGCCATGAGACTCTTGGATGATGAGTTTATGTCGGCTGCATTCAGTGGCGACATAAAAACAACTCAACTGCTTATTAGAATCTTACTGAACAGAAACGATTTGACAGTAACAAAATCAATGACACAAGTTCAAAAAACTAATCTATTCGGTAAATCTGTTAAGCTAGACGTAGTTGCAGAAGATATCTTTAAAACTGAATACAACATTGAAATTCAACGTGCTGACTCAGGAGCCAGTGCAAGACGTATAAGATATCATCAGGCCATGTTAGACAATCACACACTAAACAAAGGAGGAACCTTTAAAGATTTACCAAACCTTTATATCATCTTTATTCTTGAACATGATATTTTTGAACGAGGTTTACCTGTTTATCGTGTATACAAGACATTGAATATACAGGATGATTTAGGAAACAATTTGCCTTTCGACGATGATTGTAATATAATGTACATCAACGGTGAATACAAAGGCGATGATCCTCTAGGAAAGCTTATGCATGACTTTTCTACTTCTAACGCCGACGAAATGTTTTATAAAGAACTTGCAGACAGAATGAGGTTCTTAAAACAAGATGAAGAAGGTATAGAAATGGCTAGTAAAATTGTAGAAGAATATGGTGATATAAGGGCCGCCGAAGCTTTACAACAAGGCATAAAACAAGGCGCTCAACAAAAAGCAGTAGAAACCGCTAAAAACCTTAAAACGAACGGCATCGATATAAACATAATCGCAGAATGCACCGGACTTTCTATTGAAGAAGTTCAAAAGCTGTAATATAAAAAAAGGGCTTGCCTATTTTATTCCGCTAACACCATTACACTTTTCAATAGTGCTGATTGAGCCGTCCGGATTGTATTTGAATTCGGCTACACAGACGCTTCGGTGGAAAAGGCTGCCTCCCGGGAGCTCGTCAGTGTGGTAGAATAAGTAGGAATGACCTTTGAAATCTGCAATACCCGGGTGATTTGTAAAGCAGGGGCCTTCTTCCATGAGAATGCCGCCGTAAGTCCATGGGCCTGTTGGAGATTTTGAGGTTGAATAGGCAAGATGCTCGTTTCGTTTTTCGCCTGGGGCAAAGGCTGCGTATACCATATAGTAAAGGCCGTTGCGCTTGTAGAACCATGGACCTTCGCCGTAAGAGGTTCCGGTGTTGTGGCTGCCCTTTGAAAAGGCTTGTTCGGTCATAGGGACCTTTACAATGCCAACCTTCTTGTTGTACGAAATCATATCTTCGTTTAAAAGAACATATCGCAGCTCCGGATTTCCAAAGTAAAGATAAGCCTGGCCGTCATCATCAATAAAAACTGTAGGGTCTATGTCGTTCCAGTCGCCTTCGTCAACAAGCGGATAACTAAGGTCTTTAAAAGGTCCGGCCGGATTATCTGAAACACCTACTGCAATTGCCATTCCGCCGTTTGTTTTGTGAACAGGACAATACAGATAAAATTTTCCGTTTCGTTCAATTGCCTGAGGGGCCCACGCGCGGTCATCTGCCCAACTTATATCATCAAGCGAAAAAATCTTTCCGTGATCTGTCCAGTTGACCATATCCTTTGTGGAAAAACATCGCCAGTCATTCATTGTATAAAAATCATTTACAAGCACATCTTCATCGTGAGTTGTATAAAGATAAAGCGTATCGCCGTAAACCATTGGCGCCGGATCGGCAGTATAAATATTTTTGATGATAGGATTTTCGTGAAAGTTTTTTTCTTGTGACATTACAGCAACTCCTTTATTTTTGATTCTGGTATACAGTTTGGCATAGGATTAAGCTTTTTATTTACAATCTTTCCGTTCTGCCATTCAAAGTCAATTGTGTATCCGCCCTTGATTGCTATACCGCGGGCGTGACCGTTTTGCCAGGCCGGTTCGTCCGGGAGGGCTGGGAGAAGCTTTACTATTACGTTGCCTTCTTCGTCAAACTCGCTTTGAACCAGCATGCGCATTACTGCTGCAAGGGAACCAAAGTTTCCGTCAATCTGAAACGGCGGATGATTGTCCAAAAGGTTTGGCAAGGTTGAATGAGTAAGAAGCTTTGTAAGAGCCTCCAGAGCCTCGTTCCCCTGCTCTAACTGTGCTCGGAAATTGATTATCCAGGACTGACTCCAGCCTGTGTGACCACCGCCGTTTTCCAGACGTTTTTTGAGTGTTTTTATACAGGCTTGGGCAAGCTCCGGTGTTTTTTCTACAGTGATTGTGTGGCCAGGGTACAAGCCGTACAGATGACTTATGTGGCGGTGTCCCGGTTCCACCTCTTCTACCTCGCGGTTCCATTCCATGAGTGAGCCGTCGGAATTGAGAGATGGCTTTTTGAGGTGAGAGAGGATGTATTCAAAGGAATCAAAATCAGACTGTGGATAAGGCTTGCCGTTATGAGATGCCGAAACGATTTCGGCATGACGAGGTGTTGCGTTGGCATGACACAGGACGGCTCGTGCCTTAAGACATCCCTTCAAAAGGTGCTCAAGAATCATGTTGTCCATTTCGCAGCCTGGGGTAAAGGCACCGACCTGGCCGGTTTTTGTTACATAAGAGTTTTCCGGCGAAAGGCTTGGATTTATTATGAGGTACGGCTTTCCGTCTGATGCAAGGCCTGCTTCTTCACTTGGTACAAGATAGTCTACAAAGAAAAGCGCAGCCTCGTGCATAAGATAATAATACCTTGCAAGAAAAGCCTTATCCTGTGTGTATTCGTAATGTTCTATTATATGGGTGGCCATCCAGGCAGCACCAAGCACCCAGTAGGTTGCAGGGAGCCAGGCATCCTGAGGGCTTGCATCACCCCAGTAATCTGTGTTGTGATGAAGCACATAGCCACGGCAGCCGTACATTTGTCGGGCAACCTTGCAGCCGTTAGGATAACAGCGTTCAAGCAGATCAAAAAACGGCAGCTCGCATTCGCTAAGGTTTGCCATATTTACGGGCCAGTAGTTCATCTGGGCATTTATGTTGATTGTATATTTACTCTGCCACGGCGGCTCCATTGAACCGTTCCAAAGGCCCTGCAGGGTCAAAGGCAAGGTTCCAGGCACACGACTGCCGCTTATAAGAAGATAGCGGGAGAAGTTTATGTATTGATTTACGAGGGCGGTGTTGGATAGGGAGGCGGATTTAAGAAGTTCAGGAGTTGGAACAACAGGGCCCTTCGAGAGCCTCAGGGACCCCGGATCGTTCTGGAGAAGTTGGGGTGCCTGAGGCTCTCGAAGGCCCCCAGAAGATCCAATTTCTATCTCCATTCTATCCCAATAATTCTTCCACTCCACCAGATGCCAGGCAAAAAAGTCTTCGGCGGCGGTGGCGAGCCCCACTTTGTTTATGCGCGAACGGATTTCATAAAGATTTTTCTTACACTCACCGGTCCACACATTTTTACGTTTGAGCTTTTCATACTTTGCGGCAGAAACAGGCTTTTTATTCCATTTTTTGTTCCAGCGCAAGGACTGAATATCAATAAAGAAAAGTGCTTCATCACAGCCAGAGCCGTAAAGGCACGCACCTCGGGTTCCGGACTCCCCACCCGCAGCAACTACCCCTGCCCCAACGCAAAACGGAATGCCATGAGAATCTTCCAGATAAATAAAGCCGTTGTCTGCATAAATACGATCGCTCCAGATTCCGCGGTCAAGGTAAGCATTATAATTAATTTTGCCAGGCTTACTTGCAGTAACATGCATAAAAAGCACGTCATCAACTGCGCTAATCCAGGTGCGGCGGGTAAACTCAACTCCCTCATCATCAGTATAAGTTATAACAGAGCACGCCTGATCCAGCAAAAGCTCTGCCTTGTAATTATCAAGACATTTTTCGTCAGCCTTGTGCTGCAAGGGCCAGCCAACTGCAAGCCCGCTGTTTTTTGGAGAGAAAAAGTCAATATGAAAATCTCCGGCTGTCTGATAGGCGCGCTCATTAAAGCTTGTCGCACTCATTGCTTCAAAGCCAAGCGACTGCGCCTCAAGCACGCGGCCTTCATTTACGAGTTGGCGAATCTTTGAAAGATTTTTTTTTGTATCGGGATTAGCCCTGTCCTGAGGACCTCCGGACCAGATTCCTTCTTCGTTGAGCTGAAGAAGCTCGTTACACGGATTTGCCTTTACCATACAGCCAAGGCGCCCGTTTCCCAGCGGAAGATATTCTTCCCACCTTGCCGGCGGTTTATTAAAATATAATCTGTTATTCATACGTAAAACTGTTAAAATAGATTATCGGGTCAAGCCCGATAATGACACATCGTCATTTTGATAATGACATACTGTCAAGAATCTTTCTGAATGCGCTGTCGGGCTTGCGCAGCTCTTTTGAACCGCGTGTAATCTTACAAAGCGACATGCCGAATTTTTTAGCAATTTCGCGCTGAGTAGTTCCCTTGTCTATTTCCTTTACAAGCAGCCAGCGGTTTGCAATATCCTTGCGCTCGGCGGGAGTAAAAAGGCATTCAATAAACTCATAAGCCATCTTTTCATCCGAAGAAGTAAGGATATGGCATATTTCATTTAATGACTGTTGTACAGCATCATCAGTTACAGTTGTGTTTTCATTCATAGAAACATTATAACAGAGATTTAAATTTTTTACCATAAAAAAAAGCCAACCTGTGCAGGCTGGCTTTTGAATCTTATGGTTTTATCATGACCTCTGTCATGTGAGGTTCAAGTTTATAGGCCTTGTTTTGCTTGTTACTGTTTGCAAAATAAGTGATAACAACATAGCACTCGCCTGAATCAATCTCATCAACAGGAACACGATACTTTCTGGGAGTATTATTGCTTTCTGTAAAAGGCATAACCCTGTCACCTATTGGTGCTAAGTGAGCTTCCCAGTCATCCGCAGTCCATTTTTTACATTCCCTGTAAGGAATCTTAGTTTTGATTGTATGAACAAGGGTTGGAACATCAGATGTTATCATGAATTCCGAATCTGACAACTTCTGGATATAATTAAAGTCGCCGGAAGGTTGTACACTTGTGTTAGTATAATAATAACCGTAATTATAATAACATATCTCCGAGCTCAGGATTTTTAAATAAGACATTTTTACAAATGAATTATCCATGAGTTCAAATTCACCAACTGAAGATGCGTTTATATCATTATCCGACTTCTTTATTGTTGTTTCTTTCCATGCCCAACCATCTTCTGTCAAGCAATAAGTTGATTGGAATACACCATAAACCTCAAAATAATCCAAGACAACTTTCCAATTAGAATTAGATTTTATCAAATCCCCAAATTTATAATCCTCATATATAGTTGCTTTTGGAACTTCAAAAATACAGGCATTTCCTTTTTCATCTGTAGCTTTAAGCTTCCACTTACCTCCCTCATTAACTTCATTTACAAGTACTGCAGCCGGTATTTTTAATTGTTGTGAGTATCCGTTTTGACTGGTAGTTAATTCTGTATATAACTTTTCAGTACCATCTCTTTCAATAATATATAATTTATCTAGATCACTTTCATTAGAACCAGATCCTGTCTTGAACTGAATTGTATAATAATCAGCTGATGTTCTTGAAAATATATTTGTTTCTGGAGGGGTTATATCATATGTCCCCTTTGCAACACTATTTCCTTGAGAATCTTTACTGGTTACTATTGTTTTTTCGAGAGCTTCTGACTTCTTGCCGTTCTGTATTCCATATATCTTTAGTGTAATATCATTAGTATATAATTCATCACAATCACCAGATATATCATGCTTTACCAGGAAGCTGCCTTTTGGAATAATATTATTCTCATAAGTGCTGGATCCAATAATTTTATCAAAATAAATCAAATCAAAATTTGTCCAGGAATTATCTGCAAGGGTAAAGTATAATTCTGCTATACCCTTTCCTGGAACAATATTAAATTGCGGATCAGTCTTTAGACTGACTTTCTGAGAAAGACTACCATTCTCTGTATTTACCTTAAATGATTTTGAAGACTTTGGCCCATATAAGTTATAACTAACGTCGTTTGAGGAAGAATATTCATTACAAGGTATAATCCAATATTCGGCTCTATGATTCAGATATTCATAAGAATCTCTAGGAAAACCATATTCCAGCGCATTTCTTACATCAATTCTATCTTCTATAGAAGATTCTGAATTAATAATAAAGTATTGTGTTGTATTTTCCTGTGGATAAATATAAGCTTTTTTCCTGTCTATATCATTACCACTCACTAATACAGCTGGCTCCGAAGGAAATGAAAATTCTTTCTGGAAAGTATTACCAATATCATCTACTGTTAAAATTGTAAACTTCAATCCTGCAACCGAAGGAATGTCAAGTTTGTATTCCCAGCCTTTTTCTACTTCTGTTATATCTTCATCTGTTTGATTATTATGCCATGTTACATTTCTATTGAATGGAGAAAATTGTGTTTCAGCAGATGCAACTTTATTATTATATAAACAATAAATTTTCAAATCAGATGTATCTACTTCTGTTCTATCTTTAAAATACACCTTTTCTTCGAAATCATGATTTATCCTAATAGTTTTTATTGTCTCATTAAAGTTTTCACTATAAAAATCTGTCAATAATGATCTATTTTGAATAGTAAACTTCCGATAACAATCTGGTCCAACCTTAAACACATATAAAGAGTCAGAAGCTTCATTGCCGCAGGAATCAGATACAAAAACATCTAATTTAACTGCTCCTTCCTTAGTCATTACTTCATGCTCAATAAAGAACTCGGTATATTTTCCATCATGAATAAAGAGAGCATTTTCTCCATTATATTTTACAGGGGCTCTTACAGTATCAGTCAATGGAGTTTCTGAATGGCCACCAAGATCATATTTCCTGATTTCTTTTACTGTTACTGCATTTATTCCACTGTCATCATCAAAATATTTTCCATAAATAAAAATTTTATCAGCTACACGATTACGCATAATCTTTTCGGCCGGTGTAGCAGAACTATTTGGATCTGTTATTTTGAAAAACTTATCACTTTCAGGAAAGTCTTCAAGATTTTCTTTCGTAATCTCTTTTCTTGAGACAATGAGATCTCCAACTTGTAATGGATCAACCGTTTCTATAACCGGGCGATAATGAAGAGCAAAAGATGTATTACTATTTTGTGTAAGCCCTACTTCCTGGTCACCTTGTGTTACGACAATTCTATCACTCAAGGTAATTTTCAGATCAAGAACAGTCATATGATATAAATTAATATAATCATAAATATCTTTTGCTTTTGGGAGAATTGTTAAAACTGTTTTATCACTATTAAAATATGGTTTTTCAAAAAAAGAACTTACATCTTTTCCATCGCTTGTAATCAAAATATTATTATAATTAAAAACACTTGCTGTTTCTGTTGCATCAGTATCGTCTACAGGAGTATTAAAAGTAAAAACTATTGATTTATAACTACTAATTGTAGAGCCCGGATCAGGAACTACACTCACAACCTCCGGCAAAATAACTGCCTTGGCATAAATTTCAAGCCCTTCTCTTGGGTCTAAAACTCTACCTTTTGTTTCAAGGGCTGTTTCGTCATCAAACTGAATTACGTCGGTCACAACTTCTTTTGTGTTACGGTCGCGAACTTCCCATTTAATAAAACGCCAGGAAGAGGCCGGCTTGTATCGTAAATCAAAAGTTTCTTTTTTCTTTAAGCGCAGCTGTGTTGGAGTTACGGTTCCTGAGCCCTCCTCTGCTTCTATATAAATGGTTACAGGATTTGTATTGGCAATTTCTATGGCTTCTTCCAGGTCTTTACGGATACTGCCACCCTTAAGAAAGTTTTCGCAGGAGGTCAAAAAAAGTGCGGCTATAAATATAAGAGCTCCGGCCAGTAAAGATTTTTTTGAGGTTTTGAAACAGGTTTTCATATGGTATAACTCCATGTATATAGAATAACTAATTATAATATGGAAATGTTAATTCTTAGTAACTTGTAAATAATAATGTCGCCAGTTTCCTTAAACTGGTGATATTTTTTATATGGGAATCTTAAATTTTTTACCCATATATTTTTGAAGTTCAATTTCTGGAGTTGATCCATCTAGGATTTTTCTTGGATAGTTATT